>CAYULR010000313.1:1318-3229 GCA_964445685.1 uncultured Algimonas sp. | reverse complement strand
ATCATGGTCACCTCGATCATCGCGCTTTTCTACATGGGCCGCATGATGATGGTCGCCTACTTCAATGAACCGCCCGCGAGCTGCCTGCGCGAAGACGGCACCGTGGAGCGCCGCGAGGCCCCGCTCCTGATGCTCATTCCCATCATCGGCATGGCCGTGCTGTCCGTACTGATCGGCCTGCGCGGCAACATCATCCTGACGGACGTGGCCGACAATGCGGCGCGCGTCCTCATTCCGGGAGCAGGGCTGTGAGCGCGATCATGACCGCTAAGCCGTCCGGGGAGACCGTCGCATGAGCTTCTCCCCCGAAACCCTTATGGTCCTGACCATGCTGATCCCGCTCGTCGCAGCCGGGATCATTCCGCTGGTCGGTTCTAAGTCGCCGAACCTGCGCGAGGCCGTGACCTTCATCGCTGGCCTGCTTTTGCTCTACGTCGTCGTTCAGCTCTGCATGCTCGTCGCGGCGGGCGAGCGCCCCGACCTGCTCGTCGGCAGTTTCGCTGGCATGTTCGAGATCCGCTTCCGTCTGGAACCCCTCGGCGCGACCTTCGCCGCCATTGCGAGCTCGCTCTGGATCGTGAACTCGCTCTTCACGCTGGGCTATATGCGCGGCAACAACGAAGCCAACCAGACGCGCTTCTTCACCTTCGTGGCTATCGCCATCGCGTCCGCCATGGGCATCGCGATGAGCGCGAACCTCATCACGCTCTTCATCTTCTACGAAGCGCTGACCATCTCTACCTTCCCGCTCGTCTCCCACAAGGGCGACGCGAAAGCGCGCAAGGGCCTGACGGTCTACACGCTCATCCTGATGGGCACGTCGCTGGGCCTGCTCCTGCCTGCCATCATCGGCGTGCAGGTGATTGCCGGATCGACCGACTTCGTGCCGGGCGGTGTGTTCGGACCGGACGCCTCCATGCTGGCCACGTCCATCCTGCTCGTTCTATTCGCCTTCGGCATTGCCAAGGCAGCCCTGATGCCCGTCCATCCGTGGCTGCCCAACGCCATGGTCGCGCCGACGCCTGTCTCCGCGCTGCTCCATGCCGTGGCGGTCGTGAAGGCAGGCGTGTTCACCATGCTGAAGGTCGTGGTCTACACGTTCGGCACCGACGTGACGCTGGCCACGCCCAGCTCCGACTGGCTCGCCTGGATCGCCGCGATCTCCATCGTGCTGGCCTCGGTCATCGCGCTGCGTCAGGACAATCTGAAGAAGCGTCTGGCCTACTCGACCGTCTCGCAGCTTTCCTACATCACGCTCGGCGCGATGCTCGCGACCTCGTGGGGCGTGTTGGGTGGCGGCCTGCAGATCGTCATGCACGCCTGGGGCAAGATCACGCTCTTCATGGTGGCAGGGGCCATCTACACGATTGCGCACCGGGACAGCGTCTCGCAGCTCGACGGTCTGGGCCGGACCTTGCCGTGGGTGTTCGGTGCGTTCCTGGTCGCCAGCGTCAGCCTGATCGGCGTGCCGCCCTTTGGCGGGTCTTGGCCGAAATTCTACCTGATGTGGGGTGCGCTGGAGAGCGGGCAGGCGGTGCTGATGGCGGCGCTGATCGTCTCCTCTCTGCTGAACATCCTCTACCTCATGCCCATCGCGATCCGGGGCTTTATGAAGCCGCCCGCAGATCTGGCCGCCGACGCGGCCATCGCGATCGAGGCGCGCAAGCACCGCTGGGTCGTCGTGCCGCCCGTCGTGACCGCGTTCGGCACGCTGGTGCTCTTCTTCGCCGCCCCGTGGATCATCGACTTCCTGGAGCCCATTCTATGAGCGACCCGGTGATTGAAAACGACGACATCCATCCGGCGGCCAAGCCGTTCCTCTTCCTAGGCAAGACGTCGGTGAAGCGGAACTTCATCTGGATCCCGCTGTTCGGCATGATCGTGTCGAGCATTCTGGGCATCTTCCACCCG
>CAYULR010000313.1:0-1308 GCA_964445685.1 uncultured Algimonas sp. | reverse complement strand
GGCAAAGAGAGCGTAAAGCGCAATTTTATCTGGCTGCCGCTTGTGGGCCTGATTATCGCCTCCATTCTCGGTGTGATCTTCCCAGCCAAACATCCAGCCCCTTTCGAAATGATTGGGGATAGTGTCATTCCCGGAAGCTGGGCGATCTTCGGCTTTCTGGCCTACTCGCTGATCGTGTTTGCCGCGAACCCGCTGTTCCGGCTGCTCGGTCGTCCGGAAGACTATTACGGCGAAGGCGGCCTGCCGGACCCGGACTACACGACCGATCCGATGCTCCTCCCGCCCGCGAACGACCCGCCCGTCGGCAAGAACGCGGACGATTTTCCTGCAAAGCCGATGAGCGGCAAGGCCCACCGCGTGGACGACCTGCCGACTGACGGAGAGCCGACATGACCGACGCGCTCCCCATTCTCGGCCAGATCAACCCGGGTCTCTGGGTCATCCTGGCTGGCATCATCGCCGCGCTGATCCCGGCTGGACCGGTCCGCAAAGTGCTCGCCGCCGGCGCACCGATCTTCGCGGCCGCACTGATCTTCGACCTGTATAGCGGAACGCCCGTTTTTGCCGGGCAGTTCAATGTCGGCTCGGTGCTGCTGACGACGTTGCGCATCGACAGCCTGTCCGTCGTCTGGGGCTATCTTTTCTGTCTCGCCGGGCTGATCAACGCGATCTACGCGTTGCACGAAAAGTCCTGGATCACGGATAGCAGCGCGCTGATCTATACAGGCGCGGCCATTGCGGGCGTGTTGTCGGGCGACATGCTCTCGCTCTTCCTGTTCTGGGAAGTCACCGCGATCTCGTCCGTCTTCCTCGTCTGGCAGGGCGGGGACCGGGCTTATCATGCGGGTATCCGCTATCTTGTCATCCAGGTGCTGAGCGGCGTGCTGCTGCTCGCGGGCGCGGTGACGTTCGCCAATGCCAATGGCGGCGACTTCGCCTTCAACTATATCGGGCTGGATGCGCCGGGGGGATGGCTGCTGCTGATCGCCATGGGCATCAAGGCAGGCTTCCCCATGCTGCATATGTGGATGCAGGACGCCTATCCGAAAGCGTCCATCACGGGCACGGTCATCCTGGCCAGCTTCACGACCAAGTTCGCCATCTACGCATTGGCGCGGGCTTTCCCCGGAACGGACATATTGATCTGGATCGGTTGCATCATGACCATGTTCCCGGTCTTCTTCGCCGTGGTGGAGAACGATTTGCGCCGGGTTCTGGCCTACTCGCTGAACAACCAGCTGGGCTTCATGGTGGCCGGTATTGGCATCGGGACGACTTTGGCCATGAACGGTGTCGTGGGGCAGGTCT
>CAYULR010000312.1:0-3238 GCA_964445685.1 uncultured Algimonas sp. | reverse complement strand
TCGGTGTTCTGTTCGACTTCTTCCTGACGCTGATGCTGGTCCCGGCCATGTACGGCATCGGGGTGGACATCAGCCGCTTCTTCCGGGGCCTGTGGAACGGAACGAAGTATCCGCCCCTGGGCGCCACCTACGATCCCGAGCTGGCGCTTGCGCTGGACGATTTCGACGTGGAAACCCCGCCGGCCGTCGTGGGAACCCGGCCGCCTTCCGCACCTCCGGCGCCTGCCGAATAATTTCATCGACCCAAAGGACCTGACTTCATGAAAAAGACGCTCATCGCAGGCACCAGCCTGTTCGCCCTTCTGCTGGCGGCCTGTTCCGCCGACACGACGCCGACGGCGGAAGCCACGCCGGATGCGGACGTGCCGTCCTATGAAAGCCCGGCGGAAACCGCCGATGCGGCCGCCCGCCTCGGAACGTTCGGCATCGAGTTGGCCAACATGGACACCTCCGTCGATCCGGGTGACGACTTCTTCCGCTACGTGAACGGCACGTGGCTCGAAGAGACGGAAATCCCGGCCGACCGGTCGCGTTACAGCTCCTTCAACGTGCTGAGCGACCAGGCCGAGAAACGCGTGCGCGCCATCATCGAGCAGAGCGCCGCCAAGGAAAATCCGACCGCGGACGAGAAGCGCATCGGCGACCTCTATGCCGCCTACACCAATGTCGACGCCATCGAAGCACGCGGTCTCGCGCCCGCCATGGCCGACATCGAGCGCATGCGCGGTGCGGAAACCAAAGCCGAACTGGCGCGCATCATGGCCGATCCGGCCCTGGGTGTCGGTGTGCCGATGGGTGGCTTCGTCGGCGTCGATGCCAAGGCGAACGAGAACTACATCGCCTACATCAGCCAGGGTGGACTGGGCCTGCCCAACCGCGACTATTATTTCGACGATAGCGAGAAGGGGCAGGAAATCCTGTCCGGCTACCGCAACTTCCTCGCCGCCATGCTGACCGAAGCCGGGCTGGACAATGTGGAAGAGCGCGCCGCCGACATCGTGGCGTTAGAGACGGCCCTGGCCGAAAACTACTACACACGCGTCGAGAACCGCGACCGCGAGCGGACCTACAACAAGGTCACGCGCGACGAGCTGATCGAGATGACCGACGGTTTCCCGACCGCCGACGTGCTCGAAGTGCGCGGCCTGGACGGTCAGGAAGCCTTCGTCGTCCGCCAGCCCGAAGCCATGCGCGGCATTGGCGAGGTCTTCGCGGCAACCGGCATCGACACGCTGCGCGACTATGCGACCGCGCGACTGCTCTCCAACAATTCCGCCGTCCTGCCCGCGCGCATCGACGAAGCGAGGTTCGAATTCTACGGCAAGCAGCTGCGCGGCCAGCAGGAACAGCGTCCGCGCTGGAAACGCGGCGTGCAGAGCGTCAACGGCTCGCTCGGCGAGCTGGTCGGCAAGGTCTACGTGACCGAGCACTTCCCGGAGAGCTCCAAGGCGCAGATGGACGAGCTGGTCGAGAACCTGCGCGACGCCTTCCGCGAAGGCATCGACGGGCTCGACTGGATGGGCGACGAGACCAAGGAACAGGCGCAGTACAAGCTGGCCAAGTTCAACCCCAAGATCGGCTATCCGGTCGAATTCGAGACCTATGACGGGCTGGAGATCGACCGTGACGACCTATACGCCTCCACCAAGAGCGCGCGTCTCTGGGGCTTCCGGGACAATGTCTCTCAGCTGGGCCAGCCCATCGACCGCGAAGCCTGGGGCATGACGCCCCAGACGGTGAATGCCTACTACAACTCCACGCTGAACGAGATCGTCTTCCCGGCGGCCATCCTGGATGCGCCTTTCTTCGATCCAAACGCCGACCCGGCCGTCAACTATGGCGGCATCGGCGCGGTGATCGGCCACGAGATGGGCCACGGCTTCGACGATCAGGGCCGCAAGTCCGACGGTGACGGCGTGCAGCGCGACTGGTGGACCGAAGCCGACGCGGAAGCTTACGAGGACCGTGCCGGCGCGCTTGCCGCGCAGTACGACCAGTTCGAGCCGCTCCCCGGTGAAAACATCAATGGCCGTCTGTCTCTGGGCGAGAACATTGGCGACCTGACGGGCGTGAACATGGCCTACCAGGCCTACAAGAAGTCCCTGAACGGCGAGGAAGCGCCCGTCATTGACGGCCTGACCGGCGATCAACGCTTCTTCATGGCGTGGGCGCAGGTCTGGGCGAGCAAGTTCCGCGAGGAAGCCATGCGCGCGCAGCTGAAGAACGGCCCGCACAGCCCGGGCGAGTTCCGCACCAACGGCATCGTGCGCAATGTCGACGCCTGGTACGACGCCTTCGACGTCCAGCCCGACGATGCGCTCTACCTGCCGCCGGAGGAGCGTGTGCGCATCTGGTAGCCGCTCATCCAACACCTGAAGGCACACAGTCTGCCTTCTACTTCGGGCCAGGCGCGGCAACGCGTCTGGCCCGTATGCGTTGGTCCGGCATGACCCGCGCGATGACACCCGTTCTGGCTCTCTTTCTGGCGGGGTGTGCGGACAACGTTCGTGAGGATGAGACGTCACCGCCGGACCTTGAGCCGCCCACTGCGTCGCAACCTGTCACCCCTCCGGATCCCGAACCCGTCTTGCCGGAGCCGACCCTGCTGGAGCGGTTGCAGACGGATCAGGGCTATTGGCGGTTTGCCTCTGCCCCGACCCTCGACCCGCGACTGCAAGAGCGGTTCGAGGCCCGCGCCCGGCTCGTCTTCGGGGATGGGTGGCTGAGCGGCTATGACGGCTGCAACAGCTTCAGTTCCGGCTACGCCATCGGCGAGGTGGACGGGGGGCCGTCGCTGGAGAGCACGGAAGGGTTTCTGAGCACGGAAGTCGGGTGCAGCGACGCGGTCCTGGAGGTCTTCGAGCGCCTGTGGGGCGCGCCCATAAGCGTCGGTGAAGACCGTCTTGTCTTCGCTCATGCGGATGGCCCGACCGTCTTCGAGCGTGTCCGCCCTACGCCGCTCGCCCCGCCCGGAGGGCCGCTCTGCGAAATCGAGGAAGGCGGGTCGGTCCAGGTTCCGTCACCGCCCAACTTCACGCAGCCCGTGCGGGGCGACCGGCAATTTAGCTATCCGCCCGGCACGGCGCGGATCAGGGGCTTTCCGGGCTATCAGACATCCTCCGGGGCGGAGTTGCTGGACGGGGAGTGGGTTGAGTTCTCCAAGTTCGACCAAGGACGCAAAACGACGCTGGTCCGGGTGCGGCGCCTGACAACGACACCGACCTATGTCCGCTTCACG
>CAYULR010000311.1:1180-3255 GCA_964445685.1 uncultured Algimonas sp. | reverse complement strand
CTGTCCTTGCCGACCGAGTAGAGCATGACCGGATTGGCGCACTGCGCGACAACTTCGCGGATGATGTGGATGCTCTCCGCTTCCAGCCGGTTGAGGTGGCTCATCTCCAGCCCCAGCGGTCCGGCCTCTTCGCGCATCAGCGCGTCAAGCCGCTCGCGCGCCTTGCCCAGCGTGCGCGGCGTCAGTTGCCCGCCCGAGGCGAGGCGCGCCAGGGTCTTTCCGTCGTTGAAGACCTTGCGGGACAGGGTCGTGACCGACTGGCCGCTGCTGTCCGCGAAGCGTTCTATCTCTTTGATCAGGGTCTGCGTATCCATGTGGGATAAATCCCACGCGCAAGCGCCCGCGTCAATGGGGCTGCTATCACGCCTTCGGGAGCGGCGGTTTCCGGTTGGGCTATACAGCCTCCGGAAGGCGCGGCATGAAGGGGCATGACCGACACGCAAGCCGCCTTCGACATCGACACGCTGGTGGGACGGATCGAGGTGCTGCTGCGCGAACACGGGCCGACGCCGGGCTACAAGCTCTCGCGCTGGATGGACGATATCACGCCGATCAGCCTGTGGCGGGCGTGCTACGTGTCGCGCAGCATCCGCATCCGCAACTGTGCGCGCTACTATCTGCGCTACGACATCACGCGGGATAATGTGCTGCGTCTGTCGCCCTCCATCCTGCGGGATTTCCTGACGTTCAGCCTCATCTACCTGCCGGGCCAGACGGTGGAGGCGGTGGAGGCCGGGACCTTGCTGGCGAACAAGTTCCGGGCCATCTCGTTGCGCAAGCTCAGCCGCGCGCGGCAGGCGCTGCTGGCATTGCCGCCGGACCTGCAGGCGGAACTGACCGCGCATTGCGTGGTCTTCCTGTCGGGCGACATCGCCTATTTCCTCGCCCACGACACGCCGCGCAACCACAAGACGCTCGACGTGCCGATCAAGGGCTCGGACATCGACATCGTCATCGTCGCCAACAACCGCGCCGACCCGACGGCAATGAAGCAGATCGAAGACGAGCTGTTGAAGATAAAGCGGCAGTTCCTACTCTCGCCGACGATCCGGGAAGAGCTGGACTTCATCGTCAAACCCGTGGACCGGATGATCGACCAGCTCGCCTACGGCGACATCCACCAGAAGATCGCGTCGAAAATCCTTTATGAAAGCTACTTCCTGATGGGCCGCGTCGATATATACGAGTCGCTCTTGAAGAACCTGGAAATGAGCGGGACGCGGGCGCGCATCGAGGCCGACTTCGAAACGGCGCTGATGCAGCGGAAGAGCACGATCGAGAAGATCCTCGCGCTGGTGCCGGAGGAGAGCGTGAAAGACGCGGAAGTCGCCTCGCTCTTCTTTGCAAGCCAGGAGCGGTTGGAGTTTCAGTGAGCTTTAGGTCGGAATTAGGCGTGCGGGATAATCCCGCAATTTCCTATCTGATGACATGATCGGAACGTCCAATGACAGGGCTTGGGCAACCAGCAGCCTGTCGAACGGGTCGCGGTGGATCAGCGGGAGCGAGCCCGCCCGGATGGCTGTCTCCGGCGATATGTCCAGAATATCAAATCCGAACGTGCGGGCATCTTCGAGCAGGGGGATGACATCTTTTGGGAAATCGGGACGGTCGAGTTGTGCCTTGATAGAAATTTCCCAGAAAGAAACGGCGCTGACATAACGCACCGAGGCGTCTTGAAGCGTGCGGCGCGCCCGGAGCGAGAGCCGGGGCGAGTCGGCGAGGGCAAACAGAAGCGCGTTCGTATCCAGGAGTAGTGCGTCCGGCATCACTCCGTCTCTTGGACACCGTAGAGGGCGTCCAGCATGTCATCCGGAAGCGGCGCATCTATGTCGTCCGGAACGCTGAACTTGTCTCTGGAAATGCCAAACGGAAGCGGTGCTTTACCGTCCTCCGGGACATAGGGCCTCATCTTCGCCACAGGCTTACCGTAGCGCGAAATAATCACGGTTTCGCCGCGCTCGACGGCTGCGACGAGCTTCGAGAAGTGAGTCTTGGCCTCGTGAATGTTTACGGGCTCGTCGAAGTTGATCGTTTCCATGTGGACTAACTTAGTCCACATTCATCCTGCCATCAAG
>CAYULR010000311.1:0-1170 GCA_964445685.1 uncultured Algimonas sp. | reverse complement strand
CCCCTTGGCTGAGCCTTGTGTTCACGACCTCGAGCACTTCCAGCACCGCCTCCGGGATGTTCGTTCCCGGCGGGAAAACGGCCTTTGCGCCCATCTCCTTGAGCGTCTCGATATCTTCGGGCGGAATGACGCCGCCGACGATGATGAGGATGTCGTCGCGTTTGCGGGCCGCCAGGGCGTCGCGCAGTTCCGGGACGAGGGTCAGGTGTCCGGCAGCGAGCGAGGAGGCGGCGATGATGTCCACATCGTCCGTAATGCCCAGCTGCGCGGCCTCTTCCGGCGTCTGGAAAAGCGGGCCGATGGTGACGTCGAAACCGAGATCGGAGAAGGCTGTCGCCACGACCTTCTGGCCGCGGTCGTGGCCGGCCTGGCCCATCTTCGCGATCAGGATGCGCGGCTTGCGGCCTTCCAGTTCGGAAAACGCCTTCACCCGCGACAGCGCGTCGGCATAGGCCGGATTCCGCTCGTCGAAGGCGGAGGAGTAGACGCCCGTCACGCCGGCGGGTTTGGCCTCGAACCGTCCGTAGACCTTTTCCAGCGCGTCGCTGATCTCGCCCACGGTCGCCTTCTTGCGGGCCGCGTCCACGGCAAGGGCGAGGAGGTTGGCGTCTCCCGTATCGGCCGCCTTGGTCAGTGCGTCGAGCGCATCGGCGACCGCGCCCGGATCGCGGTCCGCGCGGAGCTGGCGCAGGCGGGCGATCTGGCCCTGGCGCACGGCGGCATTGTCGACTTTCAGGATCGGGATGTCATCTTCGCCGTCGGGGACGTAGCGGTTCACGCCGACGACCGTTTGCGCGCCGCTGTCGATGCGGGCCTGTGTCCGGGCGGCGCTCTCCTCGATGCGCTGCTTGGGAATGCCGGCCTCGATTGCCTTGGCCATGCCGCCGAAGCTTTCAACTTCGCGGATGTGCTCCAGCGCCCGCTCGGCCAGCTGGTGCGTCAGCGCCTCGACATAGTGGGAGCCGCCCCACGGATCGATGGTCTTGGTGTGGCCGCCCTCGGTCTGCAGGAAGATCTGCGTATTGCGGGCGATGCGCGCGGAGAAGTCGGTCGGAAGGGCAAGCGCTTCGTCGAGGCTGTTCGTGTGCAGCGATTGCGTGTGTCCATCCACGGCTGCCATGGCCTCGATATGGGTGCGGCCAACATTGTTGAACACGTCTTGCGCGGTGA
>CAYULR010000310.1:0-3259 GCA_964445685.1 uncultured Algimonas sp. | reverse complement strand
ATCAAGATCATCCACTGAATCGGCTTCCTCCAGAGTGACCTCCCCCACCACAAAACTCGTCCAGGCCGGCATTGCCTGGGATCCGGCCTTCGGCGCGGTGGTCCCGCCGCTCTACATGTCGTCCACCTATGTCTGGCCTGAAGCCAACGTGGCCTCCAAGGGGCCGTACGATTACGGGCGGACGAACAATCCGAACCGAGACTTGCTCGCAGACGCGCTGGCGGAGCTGGACGGCGGGGCGGGCGCGGTCGTGACGAGCAGCGGCATGGCAGCGGTGGATCTGGTGCTGAACCTGCTTCCCGCAGGCGCGCGGGTCGTCGCGCCCCATGACTGCTATGGCGGCACGCACCGTTTGCTGACCGCGCGCCACGGGCAGGAAAAAATCGACTGCACCTTTGTGGACCAGGGCGACTCGGAGGCCGTGCGGGCGGCCATCACGGACGGGACCGCGCTCGTCATGGTCGAAACGCCGAGCAATCCGCTGATGCGCCTGACAGATGTGCGGGCGGTCTGCGGACTGGCAAGGGACGCGGGCGCGCTCAGCGTCGTGGACAACACCTTCCTGTCGCCCCTGCGCCAGCAACCGCTCGCGCTCGGCGCGGACATGGCGCTGCAATCCACGACCAAATACCTGAACGGCCATAGCGACGTGGTCGGCGGCGTGGTCGTGGCGAAGACGCAAGAGCTGCACGAGCGCCTGGCCTGGTGGGCGAACGCGGCCGGGCTGACGGGATCGCCCTTCGACAGCTACCAGACGCTCAGGGGCCTGCGCACCCTGGCCCTGCGCGTGAACGCCGCCGAAGCCAACGCGCAGGCGCTCGCCGCCCTGCTGCGCGCGCATGAACGCGTCACGGATGTGTTCTACCCGGACCAAGGTCTGGCGAAGGACCAGCAATCCGGTCCCGGAGCGATGCTGTCCTTCCGCATGGCGGATGCGGTCGCGGCGGCGCGAGTCATGCGCGATGTAGAGATTTTCCGCCTGGCCGCCTCGCTCGGCGGGACGGAAAGCCTGATCTGCCAGCCCGCCACAAAGACGCACCGGGGCATGGCCCCTGAGGCGCGCGCGGCGGCCGGGCTGGACGAAACGCTGATCCGGATTTCGGTCGGCGTGGAGGATGAACGCGACCTCGTTAACGCACTCGAGGCAGCCCTTGCCCCATAATTGCATTTTGCGAGGCATGTTACGACACGAAACGCGCCGCATTTTGCAAAGGCGCGGCAAATTTTCCTCTTGAGACCTCCGCGCGTTTACGGTTTAAGCGTGACATGAACCCGCTTCGCGATCAGGACCCGAAAGTGAAAGTCGAAAGCCGCGCCGCTGGCGTGTCCGTCGACCTCGTCATTCTTGTTGGCCTAGTCGTACTCCTTATCGGAGCCGTGAGCGGGTTGTAGGTGACTGTTTAGCGCCAGAAAACAACCCGCCTTTCGAGGCGGGTTTTTTGTTTTCAGGCTGTTGGGGATTTGAGGATGACAAAGCGTTCCGACGCCATCGTGACCGGACGGGACCGCAGTGCGGCCCGCGCCATGCTGCGCGCCTCCGGCATGACGGACGAGTCCTTCGAAGGCCCCATCATCGCGGTCTTCAAGACCTGGACCATTATGGGCCCGTGCAACATGCACCTCGACCAGCTGGCCGTTCCGGTCCGTGCGGGCATCCGCGCGGCGGGCGGCACACCCGTCGATTTCAACTCCATCGCCGTGTCGGACGGGATCACGATGGGCAGCGACGGCATGAGGGCCTCGCTCATGTCCCGCGAAGTCATCTGCGATTCCATCGAACTCGCCGTGCGCGGCCACTCGCTCGACGGGGTGATCATCCTGGTGGGCTGCGACAAGACCATCCCGGCCGCAGGCATGGCGCTGGCGCGCATGAACGTGCCGGGCGTCGTGCTCTATGGCGGCTCGATCATGCCGGGCAATCACAAGGGTAAGGACCTATCCGTTCAGGACGTGTTCGAAGCGGTCGGGGCCTGCGCGGCGGGCATCATCGACGAGGACGAACTGAAAGACATCGAAAAGTCCGCCTGCCCCGGCGCGGGTGCGTGCGGCGGCCAGTTCACGGCCAACAGCATGGCGATGGCCATGACCTTCCTCGGCCTGTCGCCCATGGGCACGAACGACATCCCGGCCGTCCACGACGACAAGACGCGCGCCGCCTACGACGCCGGAATGTGCGTGGTGGACTGCGTGAAAGAGAACCGCCTGCCGCGCGAAATGATCACGAAGCAGAGCCTCATGAACGCCGCCATCGCCCTGTCGGCCACGGCGGCCTCGACCAACGCGATCCTTCACCTGCTGGCCATCGCGACGGAAGCGGGCGTGGACGGGTTCGAGATTGACGCGTTTGACCATGTCAGCCGCACGACGCCCGTTATTGGCGACCTGAAACCCGGCGGACGTTACATGGCCGCCGATCTCTACGAAGCGGGCGGTTCGGGTCTGATCGGCAAGCGCCTCGTCGCGGATGGCCGCATCGAGGACCAGAAAACGGTCACGGGCCGCACCCTGTTCGAAGAGATCGAGGCAGCAATCGAGACCGAAGGCCAGGACGTGGTCCGCACGTTCGAAGATCCGGTCAAGTCGCGCGGCGGCTACGGCATCCTCTACGGCGATCTCGCCCCCGAAGGCTGCGTGGTGAAACTGGCCGGGCATGGCGCGCTGCATTTCGAAGGACGCGCGCGCGTGTTCGAGAGCGAAGAAGCCTGCTTCGAGGTTGTGCAGAATAACGGCATCCACAAAGGCGACGTCGTCATCATCCGCAATGAGGGTCCGCGCGGCGGACCGGGCATGCGCGAAATGCTGGGCGTGACGGCGGCCCTCGTCGGGCAGGACCTGGCCGACCATGTGGCGCTGATCACGGATGGGCGCTTTTCCGGCGCGAGCTACGGCTTCGTGATCGGCCACGTCGCGCCGGAAGCCGCACACGGCGGACCGATAGCTTTCGTGGAGGACGGCGACTTGATCACGATCGACGTGGAAGCGCAGACCATCAACGTGGATGCGGACCTGGCCGCGCGCGCCGAAGGCTGGACCCCGTCCCTGCCGCGCGACGTGTCGGGCGCCTATGCAAAGTTCGCCGCGCTGGTCGGCAGCGCGAGCAAAGGCGCGGTGACGAGCTTTCCGTTCGGGGGCGCGTCGTGACCTCTCTACAAAGCACACCCTTCTCCCTTGAGGGAGAAGGTGCCCGAAGGGCGGATGAGGGTGTTTCCACACTCGCTTCGCCTTCAACCGTTCAACGGCCCCCCCCCCCCCCGCCCCG
>CAYULR010000309.1:0-3303 GCA_964445685.1 uncultured Algimonas sp. | reverse complement strand
CACCAGCACCGCGCCTTCCTTCATCAGGCCCAGCATGACGCGCGTGACCAGCTTGGGGGCTTGCGCGCCGGGGATGAGCACCGCACCGATGACCATGTCGGCCTCGGCGAGCTGCTTTTCCATCACGGCCGGGGTGGAGCGCTCGACCTGGGCGCGCACGCCGAATTCGTAGGAGAGCTTTTCCATCACCTCATTGGAGCGCTCCAGGATGACCACGTCGGCCTGCATGCCGACCGCCATCAGGGCGGCGTTGTAGCCGACGTCCCCGCCGCCGATGATGACGACCTTGCCGGAGTTCACGCCCGGCACGCCGCCGAGCAGCACGCCGCGGCCGCCATTTTCCTTCTGCAGCGCATTCGCGCCCGCCTGGATGGACAGGCGTCCCGCGACCTGGCTCATGGGCTTGAGCAGGGGCAGGCCGCCTTTGGGGCCCGTCACGGTCTCGTAGGCGATGCAGACCGCGCCGCTGTCGATCAGTTCGCGCGTCTGGTCCGGATCGGGGGCGAGGTGGAGGTAGGTGTAGAGGATCTGGCCGGGGCGCAGCATGGCGCGCTCCACAGCCTGGGGTTCCTTGACCTTCACGATCATCTCGCAGCCTTCGAACACGCTGGCCGCGTCCGGCTTGATGACGGCTCCGGCCGCTTCGTACTCCGCGGCGTCGGAGCCGATGCCGCACCCGGCCTGGGTTTCCACCCAGACCTCGTTGCCGTCCGCGATCAGCTCCGCGACGCTCTCCGGCGTCAGGCCGACGCGGTATTCGTGGTTCTTGATTTCCTTGGGGACACCGATGCGCATGGGACAGTCTCTCGAGAAGGTGGCGATGGAGTTTGGCGGCGATGTAAACGCGCAGACGTCGGAATAGTCCCGATTTCGTCTTCCCGGATGGCGGGCTTGCGCGTAAACGTCCGGCGAAACGGGGAATAAGCAGGACATTTTCGATGATCGAAGCCACGGACCGCAAGATCTTGCGCGAGCTGCAGCGCGACAGCCGCCGCTCCGCCGCCACGCTGGGCGAGGTGGTGGGGCTGTCGGCCTCCGCCTGCCACCGCCGCATCCGCCTGCTGGAGGAGCGAGGCCTGGTGGAAGGCTACGGGGCGCGGCTGAATGCGGAGAGGATCGGCTATCCCATGAGCTTCTTCGTGGAGGTCACGTTGGAAGGCCAGAGCGAGACGGTGCTGGGCGAGTTCGAGCGCGCGGCGCTGGCGCGCGAGGAGGTGCTGGAATGCCACTTGACGACCGGACCGGCGGACTATGTGCTGCGCGTCGCGGCGCGCGACACGGACGACTATGAACGCATCCACCGCCGCGTCATTTCAGGCCTGCCGCACGTCACGCGCATCCAGAGCAGCCTGGTGATGAAGACGGTCAAGCGCTGGAGCGGGTATCCGGTCTGAGAGCCGGGCTGGGGGCCGCCATTGGCCATCACGGGAAATTTCGCGTATGCGTGTTTGGACCGTGAGGGACACACGGCGTAGCGAGGGACCATGAAAGGCTGGATCGATTATTGGCGCGCCGTGGGCGGACGCATCAGCTGGGACCGCAGCATTCTTCGCGGGGCCTGGACGGTGCCATGGCTGACCGTGGCGGCCCGTTCGGGCCGGCCGGCCAAGTCCGGCACGATCGCGTTCCACCCGCAGCCCGCCGCGCCCTGGTACACGATCCGCCTGGCGCTGGCCGGGACGGGCATCCGCGCGGTGCGCAACGTGGCCGACGCGGACGCGGTGATGATTTTCGACGACCGGACCCGCTCTGACGCGGCCCTGCCGCAGACGCGCGGGCGGTTCATCAACGCCGCCATCGACGATGTCTCCAAGCGCCGCGTGGGCGAAGTGTTCGAACGCGTCTTCGGCTATCCGCTGACGCTGGACCCGTTCGCCCATGCCGGTCCGATGGTGGAGAAGGCTGACGAAAACGGCGTGCATGACGGGCGTCTCGTCACGGGACCGCTGGAGCGCGCCGAGCCGGGCTGCATCTACCAGCGCCTGGTCGACAGCCATGTCGAGGACGGCGTGACGGAGGACCTGCGCTGCGTCTGCGTCGATGGCCGCGTCGTGCAGCTTTTCCGCAAGCGCAAGGCCACGGAAGAGCGGTTTCGCGCCGTCTATCTCGGCACCACCCTGCACGAGCCGGAAGTCCACCTGTCCAAGGACGAGCTGGCACAGATCGGGCGTTTCTGCGCTGAGATGGGCCTCGATTTCGGTTCCATCGACGTGCTGCGCGACCACCGGGGCGACGGGCGCATCTATGTGGTGGACGTCAACAAGACCTGCATGCCCGTGCTCTCCATGCCCGTTGCGGACATGCGGGTGGCGCTGCGCCGGATCGGGCGCGCGGCGGAAGCGATGGTGCTGGGCGGCGAGGTCGAAACCCTTACTCTTCCGGCCCATCCAGCGGCCACGTCTCCAGCCGCAGCCGGTGACCGCCCAGCTGGGCCGCACTGGACTCGTGGCACGACAGGTATAGCAGCTGCAGCGGGTCCGACCCCGCAGACACATAGTTCATGACATCGAACATGCGGCCGCGCCTCTGGTCGTCCGCATAGACCAGCGCATCGTCCAGGATCACCGGGCAGCTCTGCCCCTGCCGTCCCAGCATCCGCGCAAAGGCCAACCGCGTCAGGATGGCGATCTGCTCCCGCGTGCCGCCGGACAGGCGGTCCAGATCGTCTGACCGCTCGCCCCGCAGCAACTCCTGCGCGCCCAGGCTCTCGTCCAACGTTACATCCGCATCGTCGATCACCATGCGCAGCAGCGGCAGAAGCTCGCGCCGCACCGGTTCGGTGTAGCGGTCGCGCAAGGTCGCTTGCGACTCCCGCAGCGTATCGCGCAGCAGCGAGAGCGCATCGGCGCGGCGGCGGTGGCGGGCGACATCCTCGGAGAGGCGTTCGGCGCGCTCGCCCAGGCGCGTGACTTCGGCGTCCGGGTCGCGCCGCTCGAAGCTTTCGCGCCGGGCCGCGTCGATCTTGGCTTCCTGCATGCGCAGGTCGGCCAGGTCGCGCGCGCGGTTCTCCGCCATGTCCGACAGGCGGCGGATGCGCGCGTCCAGCATGTCCGGATCGACGGGGGCGCGGGCCAGCGCCGTGTCCAGCTCGGCCTGGACGGCCTCCACGCGCGCGGCTGCGGTGGCGGCGTTCGAGGCGAGGGCGGTCTTTGCCGTATCCCTGGCTTCCGGCCGGGCCGCGTCGGGCGCGTCCGCCATGCGGCGGTCCAGCGCGGCCGTCACGGCGCTCAGCCGCCCGGCGTCCCTGTCGGTCTCCCCCCACCCGTCGCGCCCCGCGTCCCCCACCCCACCCCCGCGGGCCAA
>CAYULR010000308.1:1817-3310 GCA_964445685.1 uncultured Algimonas sp. | reverse complement strand
ATGTTGGGCTGTCCCTACCACATTGACCTGAAGCTCGGCTTAACGGGCTTCGCGCCACCATGCCCAGGCCAGTGCGGCGAAGAACAGGGCGAAGAAGAGCAGCGGCGGAGCGATCGGGCGCCGCTGGGACCGGGTCACCGTGTAGGCTTCATTGTCGTGGATGCCCATCCAGTTGCTCCCGGACGCAGCGCCGGACGTGACGCGCCGCACTTGAGGGACCGCACCCGCGTCCAAGCCGATGGACCGGACCAGCCCGCCCGTAGCTTCCACGACCGGAGCAAGCAGGACCTCGGTGGGGAGCAGTTCGGAAAACTCGATGGGATTCAGTGTGCCGACGGCGGCCACGGTGGACAGGTCGCCATGCGTCAGGCGGTAGCCGCCAAGCCCATCCAGCGGCGCCGTGCCAACATAGACGCCCGTTTCCGACGACGTCATGGGGATGCTGACCTGCCGACCGTCCGGGGCAATGACCGTCGCCGTGTCCGGGACATCGCCCAGCGTCCTGCGTTCCACGACCAGGCGGCCGTCTTCGGCGCGGGCGGACAATGTCTCCGCATCCAGGTCCGGTTCGCCGAGCAGCCAGTGTGCCGTGCGGCGGAACATCTCGCGGTAGGGGCCGCCGCCCTGGTGCCCCTTGGCCCAGAGCCAGGCCTGGTCGCTCATCAGCATGGCGACGCGTCCGTCGCCGACGCGGTCGATGACGAAGAGAGGCGTGCCGTCCGGTCCTTCCATCAGCACATTGCCCGAGAGCGGATCGTTGCCGATGGCCCGGTACCACGGTCCCCAGCTCGCTTCGTCACGTCCGTCGAAGGAGCGCGTGATGGGGTGCAGGCGACCTTTCTCGTTCAGCTCGGCACGGAACGCTTCGTCTATCGTCTCGCCCGTGGGGCGCGAAGGCAGGACGCCCGCCAGGGGGGTGAGGTAGAGGCTGTCATCGGTCGGAAAGGCCGGACCCGTTGCGAGAAGCAAGGCGCCGCCTTCATCCACATATTGCGCGATGTTGGCGAAGTAGCGCGGCGGGATGGTCGGTTCGCTCAACCCGTTCATGCGCGGAATGCTTCGGCGCTGGTACTGGTCGAAGATGATGAGGTCGAAATCGTCCAGGCGCTCTTCGAACAGCTGGCGGCGCGGGAACTGGATCAGGGACAGCTCCGTGTCGCGCGCATTGGTGTTCTTGACGCGCGGCTGCGTGAGGATGGTGAACTGAACCAGGTCGATGGCGGGATCGGACTTCAGCAGGTTCCGCCAGGATCGGCCGCCACTATGCGGTTCGCCGGTAATCAAAAGCACGCGCATCCGGTCACGGATGCCGGAGATCTCGGCGATGAAGATGTTGTTGTTCAGCGTCAGCTCGCTCGTCTCGGCAGGCACGACAGTCATCTCGACGATGTTGCGGCCTCGGCGTTCGATCTCCAGCGGGATGGGCAATGTCTGGCCGATGGTGATGGGGAAGCGGGCTTTGCGTTCGCCGTTCAGGCGGACTTCGATCTCCG
>CAYULR010000308.1:664-1807 GCA_964445685.1 uncultured Algimonas sp. | reverse complement strand
GCTCGAACGTGGCCTGCTCGCCGACGACGCCGAACTTGGGGGCCGTGACGGCGGAGATACGGCGGTCGCGCGCGTCCGGGTTACCCACGATCAGTGCATGGAGCGGCACGTCTTCGGGCAGAAGGGAGGCGGTCGACTCGCCGACATCGTGGACCTGACCGTCGCTGAGCACGACCACGCCGCCCAACCGACCGGACGGCACGGCGGCCAGCGCATCGCGCAGGCTGCGCGATAATCGCGTCCCATCGGCGTCGGGCGGCACGGAGACGGAAACGATGTCCAGCGGACCCACCGCCTCCAAAGCGTCCCGCAAGCGCACATCCGCCGCATCGACAGTCTCGGTCCGGGTTTCCAGCGCCATGGAGTCGGAGGCATCTTTCAGGATAAGAACCGTGTCGGGCAGGGCCTGCCGCTCTTCATCGACCCATTGCGGGTTCGACAGGGCCAGGCCTAGCGCCAGTGCCGCCGCCAGCCGAGGCAAGGCAGAGCGCAGGCGGAGCTGTCCGGCGGCGAGCGCTGCCACGGCGGCGAGGGCCACAATGACTGCGATCCAGAGCCAGGGCAGAAGCGGGTCGAAGCCGAGATTTGCGATCCAGTCCGGCATCAGGGCGCTCCGCGTCCCAGACGCTTGATGAGTTCCGCCGCATGGACCTGGTCCGCCTTGTAGTTGCCGGAAAGCGTGTACATGGCGATGTTGACGCCGAAGCGCATGGCCATTTCGCGCTGGCGTGGAATGTCGTTGGCCAGATCGGCCATCGTGCCGGACGTCGTATCGATGGCCCAGGCGGACGCCCAGTCGTTCGACCCTACGATCACGGAGGAGACGCCGTCGCGCCCGCCCTGTGTCGCCGCGCCCGTTTCCACGAAGACAGGCCCGCTCGCCCAGCGGCCGGGGTAGACGAAGCTGAGATAGAAGGATTTGGTGAGGACGTGATCTTCCGGAACAGCTTCCAGCCGTCCGATGGTTAGTCCCTCCGTGACCCGCGCAAGACCCGCATGGACGCCGCCCGCGCGGAGCGTACGCTCGGCCTCGTCCGCCGTGTCGATGACCAGCGTGCCGCCCGATGCGATGTAAGCATTCAGCCCCAGCCGCTCCGCCTCTGTCAGGGCGGGCGTGTCGAGCCGCACGGGCCAGTAGAGGAA
>CAYULR010000308.1:0-654 GCA_964445685.1 uncultured Algimonas sp. | reverse complement strand
AAAGACGGCGTGGACCCCGACGGGTTCGATGGTCGTGCGGCGCGTCAGTTCGCGGCTCAGCGTTTCCATAGCCACCCGGCTGAGCGTGTCGATCTGCTCATCGCCCGTTTCAATATAGGCGAGATGCAGGCCGAGCGCCGCCTCCTGAACCCTCGTTTCAGCCGTATCCTGCGACCAAGCCGTAACTGGATCCAGAATGAACCCCGACGCGATCAGCAACGCCAGCGCCGCACGGCCGGAGGTCAGCTTCCCGGTCAGTTTCGCAGACAGCAGCATGTCGAGCACCAGCATGATGGCCGCGACGCCGAGCAGCAGGCCGGCGAGTGACTTTGGTTCGTTTCCATCCAGCCGCTCCACACGGAGACCTGACGTGTCGACAGGTCGGATGGAGGAGGGGGCAGCCACTGCCTGGACGGCACGCTGACGGGACCCGGACTGGTAGTATCCGGGCGGAAGAGACGCGGTCTCGGCCTCGAACCGCCCATCCGGAACGGTCACGGGACGCGGCGGTGGAGGGCGCAGTTCGCCAAACGGACCGAGCGCCCGGTCGAGCGTCCACGCCCCGGATCCGTCGCCGGCCACGATCCGGCGCGACTTGGCAAGGGGCAGGATGCGTTTCAGCATATAGACGTAAAGGCCTGAAATTGCGAGGTT
>CAYULR010000307.1:0-3316 GCA_964445685.1 uncultured Algimonas sp. | reverse complement strand
GGTCGCCATGTGCGCCTTCGCCATGCGGCCGGACCGCTGGTGGCTGTGGCTGCCTACGGGCGGGCTGTGTTTCCTGATCATGCTGCTCTCGACCTCCAAGACGGCACTCCTGGCGGCGATGGGCTGCTTCGCGCTGTTCCTCGTCATCCGGGTCTTCCGGCGCTTCCCGTTTCTGCGCGTGCCCGTCATCTGGGCCGTGGTGGCGGGCATTACCGGGCTGACACTGCTGCTGACGATCGGCTTTGCGTGGGCGCTCAGCCTGATCGGCAAGGACCCGACCCTGACGGGGCGGACCGACATCTGGATCCTTCTCTTTCGCGCGATCGAGCTGAAATACTGGTTCGGCTACGGCTACGGCGTGTTCTGGCTGGACGAGCTGGGGCCGTCCTACGAGACGCGCACCGTGCTGCAATGGGCCGTGCCGACGGCGCACAACGGCTGGTTGGACAGCTGGCTGTCGGGTGGGCTGGTCATCATCCTGATGTTCACGGCCCTGCTGGGCCTGACGGCGATCAAGAGCCTGACGCGCATCAAGACGGGCGGGGTGGAGACCTACTGGGTCGTGCTCAGCCTGTTCTTCTTCATCCTGTTCTCCCTGTCCGAATCCGCGATCCTGCAGCAGAATGACATCAGCTGGTTCTTCTTCGTGGCGACTACGGCGAAGCTCTGGGCGAACGACCCTGCCTGGTGGCGGCCCGGCTCGCGCGGGGAACGCGACGGCACGGTCGCGAAGGTCCACATCTACCGCGCTCCGCCCGGACGGAAATCCCCCTACGGATAAGCGCGCCGCGCCTTTGCCGGGCCGGACCGCTTAGCTAAGGAAGGGCCATGAAAGCTCTCGTCTTCCACGGCCCGCGCGACATCCGCTACGAGGATTTCCCCGACCCCGGCCTGTCCAGCCCGCACCACGCCATCATCGAAGTCAGCCACTGCTCCATCTGCGGCTCGGACCTGCACCTCTATCACGGCGACAAAGTCGGGCCGATGGACTTCTCCCAGCCGCATCCGAAGTTCTGCACCGGGCACGAAACCATCGGGCGCGTCGTGGAGATCGGCTCCGAGGTCAAAAACATCGCCGTCGGCGACCGGCTGCTCGTCGCGGGCGGGGCCGGGTGCGGCCTGTGCCAGCACTGCGTGGCGGGCGATCTGCGGCGTTGCAGCAGCGGCCGCCCGGCCATGGTGTACGGCTTCTCGCCGGGCATGAATGGCGGGCAGGCGGACTATCTGGAAGTCTTCGCCGCCGACACAGCCGCCATGAAGATCCCGGACGGCGTGAGCGACGAACAAGCTATTCTAATGACGGACGCCATGGCGACGGGTCATTACGGCCTGATGAGTTCGCGCTTCCAGCCGGGCGACAGCGTCGCGGTCGTCGGCCAGGGCCCGGTTGGGCTGATGGCGGCGGAAGTGGCTGTGGGCCTGGGCGCGAGCCGCGTCTTCACCATCGATCCCAACCCGGCGCGGCGCGAGCTGTCGCGCGGCTTCGGCGCGACGCCCCTCTCGCCCGAAGAGGCACTGCCCGCCATCCGGGAGGCCACGAACGGCGAGGGTGTGGACCGCGTCGTCGAGGCGGTCGGCATGCCGCAGACCATCCTGTCGACGGTCAAGCTGGTGCGGCCTGGTGGCGGCATCGGCATTGTGGGCATCGTGCTAGGCGACGGCCCCGACGCGGCCAGCGGCGGCGTGCCTTTTCTTCGCCGCGCGCAGGGCAAGTCCGTCAGCGTCCATGCGGGCGTCGCCAACGTGGTCGACAGCTGGCCCGTCCTGATGGACCTGGTCGAACGCGGCAAGGTGAAGGGCGACGGCGTGTTCACCCATTCGTTCGACCTGAAAGACGGCAGAGACGCATATGCGCTATTCGATGCGCGGGCTGACGGCGTCGTGAAAGTCATGATACGGCCCTAAAAAATTGGCGTATATACCGTTGACAAACCCACGCATTGAAGCGGCATGGTAACGATGGCGGCGCGGCCTACCCCTCTTCAGGCTTAGGCTTCGCCACCTTCTTCAGCTTCCGCTCGAACGCTTCTTCGCTTTCGTCGCACTCTAATTCGCGGGCGGTCTGCTTGAACTTGTCGAATTGAGTGTTATTCTCTGTCCGTGCCATCTGAATATGTTGCCTATGTTGATGAAGCTGGATGCAGCGGTAACCGTTATGACGGAGGCTCTTCCAAGTTTCTAGTGATGAGCGCGGTCGTTTTCCGACGGTCGAACCTGAAAGAGGTTCTTGATGTTTTCGATGAGACGAAGTTTTTGGTAAACTGGCACGCAACAGGCCGGCAGGTTTGCCGCAGCATCAACAAGTTCTCCAAGACCAAGCCTAAGACTAACTTTGTTCTGACCCGCCTTCTCGGAAGGAAGCCGGTCAGGACTGCCCATATCTGCTTTTACAAGCCTGAACTCGAGAACACACACATTCGTCAAAACCACGGAAACGAATACAACTATCTGCTAAAGTTCCTCATAGAACGGATCTCTTGGATCGCCAGGGACGCGCCAACGCATGGCGATGGTATCTGCGATCTCGTTATGTCTACCCAGCAAATGTATGACACCGAAGACATCCTCGCTTACATCGACAAGCTTAGGCGGGCTACATCAGGCAGATATAACACTCGTGCAAACTGGCGTCATGTTGGCGAGGTTTCGGAAATGCCTCATCTGAATGAAACTGAAACCCACCTCGCTGACATCGCCGCGTCCGCTTTTCACCTTGCCTTGGAGCCTAAACTATATGGGATGACAGACGATAGGATGTTCATGAACCTTAGAAAAACTGTCTACAGAGGGCGAAACGATGCCCCTCACGGAGTTAAGATATGGCCGGAAAGCTGCAAAGACCCAGAGCGACGGCACGGTAGAATGCGCTTTATCGACAGCCTATAACGGGGAACCCCCTCTCCGCTTCACGCGAAAATTGGTCCGCATCTACAAGGGGGTTCCGTCTGTTAGCCAGTCATGAACTTGGCCTTCCAGACAAGCTCTATTTAGCGATTCGCTTGACGAATTACTAGCCCGAATCACTTGTCAAGAGAGCGACCTTGTGGACTGATTAGTGAGCCCGCCGATAGGTGAGCCTCTTGCCAATAATGCCTTGAAGGGCGGTTGCCATCCGCTCCATGTCATCCACGCCAAGGCGTTCGCGGTTGTTATAGCGGAAGTCGAACTCCGCCATGTAGCGGTGCAGGTGCTTCTTGCCACAGTGCTGATAGACGCCCTTCATGCCGCGCTTGAAGACGCTGTAATAGCTTTCCACGGTGTTCGTGTGGATTTCGGGATTGCCGAAGCGGACATACTCGCCAGCGCTATGCTTTAC
>CAYULR010000306.1:0-3320 GCA_964445685.1 uncultured Algimonas sp. | reverse complement strand
TCGCAGCCAGAACAATTCTCCCAAACTACCCCCGGTCCTTCGCGAACAGCGCCATCGCACTCAGCGTCATCGCTTCCGTTCCGGCCGTCACGCTAGGTTCGGGCGAAACTTTGAAGAAAGGCGAGTGGTGGGAGGCGACGCCGTCCAGCTCTGCGGCGGGGGTGCCGCCGACGGCCATGTAGACGCCTTTGACGCCCAGGTCGGGCTGGATGAGCTCCGCGAAGTCCTCGGCGCCCATCCCGCTGCGGGCGGCTTCGATGATCGTGCCGGCTTCCATCTTTGAGACGAGTTGCGCGCGCAGATAGTCCGCCGTGTCGTTGTCGTTCTTCAGCGACGGCGTGCTGCGGGGCAGCCGCGTCACGATGGGCAGCAGGTCTTCGGGAACGCCGTAGGCGATGGCCGTGCCGCGCGCGACGCGGTCAATCGAATCCAACAACGTCTTGCGGACCTCCGGCCCGTCGGAGCGCACGGTCAGCTTCAACTCCGCACTGTCGCCGATGATGTTGTTCTTGGTCCCGGCCTGGAACGACCCGACCGTGATCACCCCGGGTTCCAACGGGTTGATGTTGCGGGATACGATGCTTTGCAAGTTCACGACGATTGCGCTGGCGACCAGCACCGGATCGACGCCCATATGCGGCGCTGCGCCGTGCGCGCCGACGCCTCGTACCGTGATGTCGACACTGTCGGAGCTGCTGTAGGCCAGCCCGCCCGGCACCATGACCTTGCCCGCTTCGACCGGGGACCAGACATGGAAGCCGATGGCATAGTCAGGCTTGGGGAAACGCTCGTACAGGCCGTCTTCGATCATGGCGCGCGCGCCGCTGATGATTTCCTCGGCGGGCTGCCCGATCAGCACCAGCGTGCCGGACCATTCATTCTTCAGGCGCATGAGCTGCCGCCCCGTCCCGACCAGCGACGTCATGTGGATGTCGTGGCCGCACGCATGCATGACCGGCATATCCTTGCCGACCAGGTTCTCCTGCCGGGCCTTGGAGGCATAGGACAGACCCGTGCGTTCCTCGACGGGAAGGCCGTCCATGTCAGCGCGAATCAGGACCGTCGGCCCGGGACCGTTTTCCAGCACGGCCACCACGCCCGTGCGCCCCACGCCGGTCGTGACGTCGAAGCCGAGCGCGGTCAGTTCGGAACCGATACGCTTAGACGTCTCGAATTCACGGAAAGAAAGCTCCGGGTTTTCATGAAGGTGAACGAAAAGGCTTTCCAGATTGGCGTCGTAATCCGCCTGGACCGCCGCGCGCAGCGCCGCCGGACTTTCCGCCGCCAGGGCGGGAGACGCCAATAGAAACAAGGCCGAAGCCAGCAAACTCTTCTTCATGTGATACCCCTTTGTTGACAGTCTTATGACCAAAGCGGGCGCGCTTGCGCAACGCCAAAGGTTAATATCACGGGGCTGTGAACATTCACCTCCCCTAACAAGAGGTTAACCACCTGAAATCGCGTTGTTAAATCCGCGTTTACCGTGATCCGCCCACCCCTGTTGCGAACCGAGACACCCTCAACCGCACAGGACTCCCATGAGCCATCTTCGCGTCGTTGCCGACAATACGTTCTCCGATCCCGCCTCCGACGTCGACGGCGCGGACGGCGTGCCGATGTCGGACCTCCCCTTGAACCAGATCGTCCGGGGCGACTGCGTCGACCTGATGAACAGCCTGCCCGCCAAGTCGGTGGACCTGGTCTTCGCCGATCCGCCCTACAATCTGCAGCTTGGCGGCGACCTGTCGCGTCCGGACAATAGCGCGGTCGACGGCGTCACCCAAGAGTGGGACCAGTACGACACGATGGATGCGTACGACCTGTTCACGCATGACTGGCTGCAGGCGGCGCGGCGCGTGCTGAAGGATGACGGCTCCATCTGGGTGATGGGCAGCTACCACAACATCTTCCGCGTCGGCACGGTCCTGCAGGACCAGCAGTTCTGGATCCAGAACGACATCATCTGGCGCAAGACCAACCCCATGCCGAACTTCCGGGGCACGCGCTTCACCAATGCGCACGAGACGCTGATCTGGGCCACCAAGACGGAGAAGTCGCGCGCGCCGATCTGCACGGGCCACGAACGGCTGAAGACGGAAGAAGGCGGCAAGGCGCACCCGACGCAGAAGCCGGAGAGCCTGCTGCACCGGGTCATCCTGTCCACCTCCAACCCGGGCGACGTGATTCTCGATCCGTTCTTCGGCACGGGCACGACGGGTGCGGTCGCCAAGAAGCTGGGCCGCAACTTCATCGGGTTCGAACGCGAAGCCGACTATATCGCCCACGCCCGCAAGCGCATCGCCAAGGTCCGCCCCGCCGGAACCGAAGCCATCAAGATCACACGCTCCAAACGGTCGGAGCCGCGCGTTCCCTTCGCCCACCTGGTCGAACGCGGCATGATCGACATCGGCACGAAGCTCTTCTCCGCCAAGGGCAAAGTGTCCGCCAAGGTCCGCGCCGATGGCAGCCTGCGATCAGAGGACGGGTTCGAAGGCTCGATCCACAAGGTCGGCGCACACGTCACGGACGCGCCCAGCTGCAATGGCTGGACCTACTGGCACGTCATGGGTCCCAAAGGCCTGACGCCGATCGACACATTCCGCGCAGAAATCCGCAAGGAGATGGCGGAGGCCTAGAGCCCCGCCGCCTTCAACACCTTCTTGAACAGGCTCGGCAGGGCCTGTTCGTCCAACCGGTCAATCGCGACCCATCGGCCTTCGGTCGGTGGGTCGTTTTGCATCTCGCCCCGGAAGATATCGAGGCGCAGCTCGAAGTGGGTGAAGACGTGCCGGACCTGCGACGGCATTCGGGTCCAGTCATTCAGATCCGCGAAAGATGCATCCAGGTCGGACAGGGGGTCGCTGCCCCAGTCGGGTCCCGGCACTTCCATCATACCGCCCAGCAGACCGTCTTCGTCGCGGCGTCGCAGCCAGACGTGGCCGTCTTTCAGTATGACGAAGGATTGGCCGTGGCGCACGGGCTTAGCCTTCTTGGGCGTCTTCTTGGGGTATTCCGTCTGATCTCCCGCGTCGAACGCGCGGCACCAGCGGTTCCAGGGACAGAGAAGGCAGGACGGAGACCTCGGTGTGCAAACCGTCGCGCCCAGATCCATGACCGCCTGGCCGTAATCGCCGGGGCGGTCCGGGTCGGACAGGGCAGAGGCCAGCCGCTTGACCTCCGGCTTCGCCTTGGGAAGCGGTGCGTCCAGCCGGTGCAGCCGCGTGATGACCCGCTCCACATTGCCGTCCACGATGGTGGTCGGTTCGTCGAAGCAGATCGCGGCGATGGTGGACGCCGTGTAGTCGCCGATGCCCGGCAGC
>CAYULR010000305.1:0-3329 GCA_964445685.1 uncultured Algimonas sp. | reverse complement strand
AAATGAAAATGAGCCGGATCGCCCTGCGCGAACTCGGCAGCCAGGGTCTGATCCCGGGCCTCACCAAGTCCAGCTGGTAGGAGGATAAGCGATGTCTTTTTCCGATCCCCTCGGCGATATGCTCACACGCATCCGCAATGCGATCATGCGTAACCGCACATCCGTTACGACGCCTGCGTCGAACCTCCGTGGCCGCGTCCTCGACGTGCTCGCCGACGAAGGCTTCATCCGCGGCTACAGCGAGTCCAAAGACGCTGCGGGCTTCCGCACGTTCGAAGTCGAGTTGAAGTATTTCGAAGGCGAAGCGGTCATCCGCGAGATCAAGCGCATCTCGAAGCCCGGCCGCCGCGTCTATTCTTCCGTCAAGACCCTGCCGCAAGTGCGCAACGGTCTGGGCATCTCCATCCTGTCCACGCCCAAGGGCGTGATGAGCGACGCTGCCGCGCGCGAAAACAACGTCGGCGGCGAAGTTCTCTGCCAGGTCTCCTAGGAAAGGGCGAAACATGTCACGTATCGGCAAAAAGCCCATCACGGTCCCGTCTGGCGTCACGCTGACGCAGACCGGCCAAGCCATCACGGTCAAGGGACCGAAGGGCGAGCTGTCCTTCACCCTTCCCGACGTCGTCACCGGCACGTTCGCGGATAACGAACTGACGTTGTCCATCGACGAAACCGCCAAGAACGGCTCCGCCATGTGGGGCATGTCCCGCACCATGGTGTCCAACATGATCGAAGGCGTCACGGACGGCTTCAAGAAAGAGCTCGAGCTTCGCGGCGTCGGTTACCGCGCCCAGGTCAAGGGCACGGGCCTGACCTTGCAGCTCGGTTACTCCCACGATGTGGATTACACACCGCCTTCCGGCATCACGATCGAGGCTCCCAAGCCCACGCAGATCGTCGTCTCCGGCATCGACAAGCAGCAGGTCGGCCAAGTCGCCGCCGAGATCCGCGCCTTCCGCAAGCCGGAACCCTATAAGGGCAAGGGCGTGCGCTATGTCGGCGAGTATGTCCGCCAGAAAGAAGGGAAGAAGAAATAATGGCTTCCTCCGCTCACAAATCCATGAAGCGTCGCGCGCAACGTGTGCGCCGTCGCCTCAAGAAACACTCGCAGGGCCGTCCGCGTCTCTCGGTCTACCGTTCGGACAAGAACATCTCCGTCCAGGTGATCGACGATGCTCGCGGCGTGACCGTGGCATCCGCCTCCACGCTGGAAGACAAGACGCAGAAGGGCGGCGACGTCGCTGCGGCAACCCGCATCGGTACGCTGATCGCCGAACGCGCCATCAAAGCCGGCGTGACGGACGTGGTCTTCGACCGCGGTGCTTATCTCTATCATGGCCGCGTCAAGGCGCTGGCCGACGCCGCGCGTGAAGCCGGCCTGAAGTTCTAGGGACAGATCATGGCAGGTAGAAACGACAATCGTGGCGGCGGTCGCCGCAATCGCGAAGAAGAAAACGACGGCATGATCGACCGTCTGGTCCACATCAACCGTGTGGCCAAGACCGTCAAAGGCGGCCGGAACATGAGCTTCGCCGCTCTCGTCATCGTCGGTGACGAAAACGGCCGCGTCGGCTTCGGCAAGGGCAAGGCCCGCGAAGTGCCCGAAGCGATCCGCAAGGCGACCGAAGAAGCCAAGAAAACGATGATCCGCGTTCCGCTCCGCGAAGGCCGCACGCTGCACCATGACGTCAAGGGCCGTCACGGCGCTGGCAAGATCATGATGCGCGCCGCCCCTCCCGGAACGGGCGTGATCGCCGGTGGTCCGATGCGCGCCGTTCTCGAATGCCTCGGCGTTCAGGATGTTGTTGCCAAGTCCAACGGCACGTCCAACCCGTACAACATGGTTCGCGCCACGTTCGACGGTCTGAAGCGCATGGAATCGCCCCGCACGGTCGCGGCCAAGCGTGGCAAGAAGGTCGCCGACATCATCGAGCGCCGCTCCGATGGTGCGTCCGCACCCGAAGCTCTCGAAGCATAGGGGAGGCCTAGATCATGGCAGCCAAGAAAACATTGAAAGTCCGCCAAACGGGCTCGCCGATCCGCCGCAAGCCGGACCAGCGCGCCACTCTGATCGGTCTCGGCCTGAACAAGATCGGCCGCGTTCGCGAACTCGAAGACACGCCGTCCGTGCGTGGCATGATCGCGAAGATTTCCCACATGGTGGAAATCGTCGAGGACTAAACTTCATTACGCTCCGCCTGTGGCGGAGCGCAGACGTCTGTTGCGTCTTTCGCGACTGCCCCGTATGGGCGGTCGCACAATAGTATAAGGGGCTTGCGGCTATCCGCGTCCCGGACCTTCCTAAGCGGGCAGACTGATCTGCCCACAGCGACGCCGAAGCGGCAGAGATAGCGCTCCGTAGGCGGAAGATGAAAGGAGACCCTCATGCGTCTCAACGAACTCTCTGACAATCCTGGTGCAACCAAGGCCCGCAAGCGCGTCGGCCGCGGTATCGGTTCCGGCAAAGGCAAGACTTCCGGTCGCGGTGTCAAAGGTCAGAAATCCCGTAGCGGTGTTTCGATCAACGGCTTCGAGGGCGGCCAGATGCCGATCCACATGCGCCTGCCTAAGCGTGGCTTCAACAAGCCCAATCGCAAGCGCTACGCCGAGCTCTCCATCGTGAATCTCGAGCGCGCCATCCAGGCCGGCAAGATCAAAAAAGGCGACAAGCTCGACGCCGAAGCTCTCGTCCGTGCCGGCGTGATTCGCCGCGCCCATGACGGTGTGCGCATCATCGGCAATGGCGAGCTGTCCCAGCCGCTGGACCTGCACGTCGCCTCCGCCACCAAAGGCGCACAGGGCATCGTCGAAGGCGCCAAGGGCTCCATCACGGTCGTCGAAGGCAAGCCGGAGCGCGTGACGCGCGACAAGGGCGTCGTCGCTGCAGCGGCCAAGACCGCGAAGAAAACGGCCAAGAAAGCCGTCGCCAAGACCGCCAAGGTCGTCGAAGCCGCTGCCGAAGCCGTTTCCGACGCTGCTGACGCCGTGGCCGACACGGCCGGCGATGTCGCCGAAGCGGCCGCGCCCAAGAAGGCTCCGGCCAAGAAGAAAGCCGCCGACAAGACGGACTACCTGGCCAAGACACGCGACTTCGACGCCGATGCGGACGAAGACACTGTCGCCAAGATCAAGAAGTATTGCGGCGCGTCTCTGTCCAACAAGGATAGCCGTTACGTTGCATGCGGTGACGAGTCCGAGCTGGAGACGATCGCCAAAGGCTTCATGAAGAAGAAAATGGGCGTCGACGACAAGGCCGAAGCCCTCGAGAAGATCAAGGCCGTCTGCGAGCAGATGAAGCCCGCACGCATGAAGAACCGCGTGACCTTCTA
>CAYULR010000304.1:0-3345 GCA_964445685.1 uncultured Algimonas sp. | reverse complement strand
ACAACAGCCAGGGCAAGCACCACGGCATTTCCTTCGTTCTGTTCGACATGGAAACGCCGGGCGTGGAAGCCCGCCCGATCAAGCTGATCAGCGGCAAGTCGCCTTTCTGCGAGACCTTCTTCGAAGACGTCAAAGTCCCGAAAGAGAACCTCGTTGGCGAGGAAAACAAGGGCTGGACCATCGCCAAATACCTGCTGACCCACGAACGCGAAGGCATCAGCGGCAACTATGACGGCATGCGCCCGCTGCACGAAGTCGCGGCCATGAGCCTCGGCCTGGACGAAGCGGACCGCCTGTCCGACCCGATGCTGCGCACCAAGATCGCCGAAGCGGAGATCGACGAGTGGGCCTTTGGCCTGACGATCCAGCGCAAGCTCGCTGAAGCCAAGGCCGGTCAGAGCCTCGGCGCGGACAGCTCCATGCTGAAATATTACGGCACGGAACTGAACAAGCGGAAGTTCGAGCTGATGATGGACTCCGCCGGTCACGACGGTCTGGAGTGGGAGAGCGAGCGGTCCAAGGATGGCAAGCTGGCCCGAGGTTGGCTGCGCACCAAGGCCAACTCGATTGAGGGCGGCACGTCCGAGATCCAGCTGAACATCATCTCCAAGCACGTGCTGCAGCTGCCTGGCGCGTAAGCGATTGCCCCCCGATCAAGCCGGGGGCAGGCTGCGCCAAATTTTCGCTAGCGGCGAAAATAGCGAAGCGCCGCGAGTTCAAACGAGCGGACTGCCGCGACAGCGGCAGGTCCCCGCACTGATTAGGTCCCAGCGTCTATCTATGGCGTTGGGTCCCGGCTCTGCGCTCCGGCTTCGCCTGCGCTTGGCCGGGATGACAATTTTAAATGAGGAAGCCCATAATGGCCCTGGTCCTGAACGAAGACGAAGTGATGCTCCGCGATACGGCGGAAGGATTCTTCGCGGAAAAAGCGCCGGTGACGGCTCTGCGCAAACTGCGCGACGAACGCGACGAGACCGGCTTCGACCGCGCGCTCTGGAGCGAGATGGCCGAAATGGGCTTTGCCGGCATCGCCATCGGCGAAGACCATGGCGGCGTGGACATGGGGTTCCAGGCGGCGGGCCTGCTCGCCGAGCAGATGGGCAAGAACCTCACCGCGTCTCCTTTCCTGTCCACCGCCATCCTCGCGGCGACTGTCCTGCGTGAGGCGGGCTCTGATGCGCAGAAGGGCGAGTGGCTGCCCAAGATCGCATCGGGCGAGACGGTCATGGCCGTCGCGCTGGACGAAGGTCCGAAGCACAATCCGGGCAACATCCAGACCACAGCCGAAAAGTCCGGCAACGGCTTCAAGCTGAACGGCTCCAAGGCGATGGTCGTGGACGGCCACGTGGCGGACACGCTGATCGTTACGGCGAAGACGGATGACGGCCTGGCCTTCTTCCTCGTCGACCCCAAGGCCGAGGGCGTGGACATCGAACGCACCGTGATGGTGGACGCGCACAACGCCGCCCGCATCGACCTGAACGACGTCGAAGTGGACGGCGACGCGCTGATCGGCGAGACCAATTCCGAAGCCGCCCTGCACAAGATGCTGGCGGCCGGGCGCGGCATTGTTGCGGCTGAACTGCTGGGCGCGGGCTCCGAGGCGTTCCGCTCCACCGTCGAGTACATCAAGGAACGCAAGCAGTTCGGCGTGGCCGTGGGCTCGTTCCAGGCGCTGCAGCACCGCTCCAGCCATCTCTATTCCGAGCTCGAAATCGCCCGCTCCGCCGTGCTCGGCGCGCTGACTGCGCTCGACGCAGGCGACGAGAACGCCGCGCGCTACTGCTCCATGGCGAAAGCCAAGCTCGGCGAGGTCGCCAAGCTGGCCGCGCTGGAAGGTGTGCAGATGCATGGCGGCGTCGGCATGACGGACGAATACGATATCGGTCTGTTCCTCAAGCGCGTCCGCGTGTTGCAGGAACTCCTCGGCGACGGGGCCTACCACCAGAACGAGCACGCCAAGGCGAACAAGTTCTAGGACAAGACTTGATGCCTCGCCACGTGCGGGGCATTTCCACAATGAAGGACCCGGAAAAACCGGGCCGCAAATATTTTGGGAGAGTGACATGCCAGCCATCAAGGCCGAAGACATCAAGGACGCCGTCGGCACAGCGGGCGGGACGTCCGACTGGATCGAAGTCGATCAGGACCGGATCAACACCTTCGCCGAATGCACGGGCGATCATCAGTTCATCCACGTGAACCCGGACATGGCCAAGATGACCCCGTTCGGCACGACCATCGCCCACGGTTTCCTGACGCTCTCGCTGATCCCGATGATGAGCTACGAAGCTTCGCCCACGATCGAAGGCGCGAAGATGGGCGTGAATTACGGCCTGAACAAGCTGCGCTTCCTCGCGCCAGTCAAGAACGGCAAGCGCGTGCGCGGCCACTTCAAGCTGGTCGGCCACGAAGAGAAAAAGCCGGGCCAGCACCTGCTGACGTCCGAAGTCACGGTCGAGATCGAGGGCGAGGACAAGCCCGCGCTCGTGGCCGAGACGCTGACGATGCTGTTTACGTAGAAAATCCGTCATCCCGGACGGAGCGCAGCGACGATCCGGGACCCAACGTCATGGAACATCGGTTGCGTTCCTGCCGCTTCGTTAGGTCCCGGCTCTGCGCCCTTCGGGCTTGGCCGGGATGACCGAATTGTAGGAGCCGCCCCATGATTTCCGTCGAAGATTTCGCCGCCCAGGCCGACGCCTGGTTCTCTGAACACACGCCGCGCGACGTGCCGTTCATGATGCCGCTGACCTTCATGGAGGTCGGCACGGACGAGCAGTTCGAGTTCCTGCGCGACTGGCAGAACCGGGTCTACAAAGCGGGATATCTCGGTGCGCACTGGCCCTCCGAATACGGCGGCGGCGGGCTGAGCCAGGCGCACCAGGACGCGGCGACCAAGGTCATGCGCAAGTACAATGCGCCAATCATGCTCAATGCCATCGGCATTGGCTGGGCGGGGCCGCTGATCCTCGACACGGGTACGGAAGAGGAGAAGCGCAAATACCTGCCGGGCATTCTCTCCGCCGACGACATCTGGTGCCAGGGCTTCTCGGAACCGGACAATGGCTCGGATCTCGGCAATGCGCAGCTGAAGGCGGAGTATGATGCGCAGACCGACGAATACGTCCTGAACGGCTCCAAGATCTGGACCACGCAGGGCAACTACGCGAAATACATGATCCTGCTCGCGCGGACCGATTTCGACGCGCCGAACAAATATGCAGGGCTCTCCTTCTTCCTCGCGCCGATGAAGATACCGGGTGTTGAGACGACCAAAATCCGCAAGCTGACGGGCGAGTACGGCTTCACTCAGACCTTCTTCACCGATGCGCGCATCCCGGC
>CAYULR010000303.1:2060-3346 GCA_964445685.1 uncultured Algimonas sp. | reverse complement strand
TTACAGCCCACACATGTCGGTTTTGCTGAAACAGAGCCCGCACATCATCGACACTTTCCTGGACCCCGCGCCGCCGGACATCGCCTTCGTGCTGGCCGAGCAGGACTATGAGACGCGGCTGGAGCGGCTGCGCCGGTTCGTGAACGAGGGGTTGTTCCAAAGCTACCACGCCTTCCTGTCGGGGGCACAGGACTGGCGCTCGCTGGCCCGCGAACTGACCGCGCAGGCCGAAGCGGTGCTGGAAGCGTCGCTGACTATAGCGAAGGACGCGCTGGACGCGCCCGACCTCGCCATCAGCGTACTGGGCCTCGGCAAGCTGGGACAGGCGCGCATGGCGCCGCAATCCGACCTCGACCTCGTTTTCCTATTCGACGACGCGGTGGACCGCGATCTCGCCACGCGGGCCGTGCGCCGCCTGCAGACCATCCTGACGACACCGCTGCGAGAGGGAATCGCCTACGAGCTCGACACGCGGCTGCGCCCCTCCGGCCGGTCCGGCCCGCCCGCCGTCACCCTGTCCGCCTTCCGCAAGCACCACGAACAGACCGCCAAGACGTGGGAGCATATCGCCCTCGTCCCTGCGCGGGTCGTGGCAGGCGATGCGGAGCTGGGAGACGCCATCTCGCAAACCGTCAGCGGCATTCTCGACCGCCCGCGCAACCCGGAGCAGCTGATCGCCGACGCGCATTCCATGTGGGCGCGGTTGAAGGACGAACGCATCCGCGACGTGCCGGCAGACCGCTTCGAGACCAAATTGCGCGACGGCGGCCTGATGATGGCCGATTTCTGGGACGCGGTCGGACGGCTGGCGGGCGGGCCGCGCCTGGGCGACGCGCAGGACGGCTGGTCCTCGCTCATCTATTGGGAGCGCCTGCTGGGCCTGACGGGCGAGTCCATCGACAGCGTTCCCGCCCCCTATGCCGCGCGGATGCCGGACGCGCTGGACCACCTGCAAGCCGGGTTGCAGGACAGCGTCCAGGCCGCCGCTGCGCAGTACGGTCCCACCGCACCGTCGGACTCCATGGACAGCATCCGCTGGAGCGCTCCCTCCTAAGGCCGGGCCGCAGCCATCCACATGGCTCGCCCCTTGTTTTTTGCGCCTCCGACTGACATCGCGAGGGGGAGAACAGTGGCGGTTTCTTTACCTGGGAGGGCGGAACGGCTACATGTCGAGATAAGAACAAAAACGGAACGAAAGACTTTCGCCACCGCATGACGACACGTCCCGATACCGCCGCCGCCGAATATTCCGCCAAGGACATCCAGGTCCTCGAAGGGCTGGAGCC
>CAYULR010000303.1:0-2050 GCA_964445685.1 uncultured Algimonas sp. | reverse complement strand
GGCATGTATATTGGCGGCACGGACGATCGCGCGCTGCACCACCTCTTCGCCGAAGTCATCGACAACTCCATGGACGAAGCCGTCGCGGGCCATGCCACGCGGATCGAGGTCCATCTGGACGCGGAAGGCTATCTGTCCGTGACCGACAATGGGCGCGGCATCCCGATCGACAAGCACCCGAAATACAAGACCAAGAGCGCGCTGGAAGTCATCATGACGGAACTGCACTCGGGCGGGAAATTCACGGACGGCGCGTACGAGACATCGGGCGGCCTGCACGGCGTGGGCGTCAGCGTGGTCAACGCCCTGTCCGACCACCTGGAAGTCGAGATCGCCAAGAACAAGGAACTCTACCGCATGGAGTTCTCGCGCGGGAAACCGCAGGGCAAGCTGAAGAAAGTCGGCCCCGTCAACAACCGCCGCGGCACGACCGTGCGCTTCCACCCCGACCCGGAGATCTTCGGCAAGACGGCCGCCTTCCGCGCGCCGCGCCTGTTCCAGATGGCGCGCGCCAAAGCCTATCTGCAGCCGGGCGTGGAGATCCGCTGGTCGTGCGATCCGTCTAAACTGAAAGAAGGCAGCCCCATCCCGCCACAAGCCGTCTTCCACTTCCCGGACGGGCTGAAGGACTATTTGGCCGAAACCATCGGCACCAAGCCGACCCTCATGGAAATCTTCGCGGGCAAGTCCAAGAAAGACAGCGGCCACGGCCGCGTGGAATGGGCCATCACCTGGTCCCCGGCAGGCTATGGCGAGGCGGACAGCTTCGTGCGGTCCTACTGCAACACGGTCCCGACACCGGGCGGCGGAACCCACGAACAGGGCCTGCGCGCCGCCATCACCAAGGGGCTCCGCGCTCATGCGGAACTCACTGGCATGGGCAAGAAGATGAGCAACGTCACGCCCGACGACGTCATGTTCGGCGCGGGCGCGCTTGTCTCCGCCTTCATCAAGCAGCCGGAGTTCCAGGGCCAGACCAAGGACAGGCTAAGCAACACCGAGGCCGCCCGCCTGGTGGAGTCCGCCGTGCGCGACCCATTCGACCACTTCCTCGCGTCGCGCCCGAACGAGGCCCAGAAGCTGATGGAGTGGGCCATCGAACGCGCGGACGAACGGCTGCGCCGACGCAAGGCGCGCGACATCAAGCGAAAGTCCGCGACTAAGAAGCTCCGCCTGCCCGGCAAGCTGGCCGACTGCACCAAGAAGGATGCCGAGGACACAGAGCTCTTCATCGTGGAGGGCGATTCGGCCGGTGGCTCCGCCAAGCAGGCGCGCGACCGCAAGACACAAGCCATCCTCCCGCTGAAGGGCAAGATCCTGAACGTGGAGAGCGCGTCCAATGCCAAGATCGGCGCCAATAACGAGATCAACGATCTCTGCACGGCGCTCGGCATCGGTCTGGGCAAGAAGTTCGACCTGGACGATCTGCGCTACGAGCGGGTCATCATCATGACCGACGCCGATGTGGACGGCGCGCACATCGCGGCGCTGCTCATCACCTTCTTCTTCCGCATGACGCCGGGCCTGATCGAAGCGGGCCGCCTCTACATGGCGATGCCGCCGCTCTACAAGATGAGCGCGGGCGGCAAGACGGCCTATGCGCTGGACGACATCCAGCGGGCGGAGCTGATGGAGACGGAATTCAAGGGTCGCACCAAGGTCGAGATCGGCCGCTTCAAGGGCCTGGGCGAGATGAACCCGTCCCAGCTGAAAGTCACCACCATGGACCCGACCACCCGGACGCTGGCGCGCGTTGTCATCGACGGCGAAGACACGGTGACCACGGAAAGCCTGATAAATACGCTGATGGGCAAGAAGGCCGACCTACGGTTCGAGTATATTCAGGAGCATGCGCAATTCTCCGACGTGGCGGTTTAGGCCAGAGGGCTTCCTCCTAGAGGTTGCTGTATGACCTCAATCGAGTTGAGGCTTAGGCTGCGGTGGGAATTCAGCTCTCACAAGATCCGTGAGTGTGTGACCTGCCAAGGCTTGGATTCCCGCCTTCGCGGGGATGAGAGAGGAAGGAGGAGGCAAACGCCACCCTACCGCT
>CAYULR010000302.1:0-3367 GCA_964445685.1 uncultured Algimonas sp. | reverse complement strand
TCGCGCAGAAGCGCCCGCGCGATGGACAGGCGCTGGCGCTGCCCGCCCGACAGCGTGTCGCCTGCTTCGCCCAGCACCGTGTCGTAGCCTTCGGGCAGGGCGGTGATGAAGTCGTGCGCGGCGGCGGCCTTGGCGGCGTCGATGATGTCCTCCCGGCTCGCGCCTTCGCGGCCCAGCGCGATGTTGTCGGCGACGGTCTCGGAAAACAGCGTCACGTCCTGGCTGACCAGGGCGATATGTTTGCGAAGGCTTCCGAGCGTGAGGTCGCGCACGTCGCGGCCGTCGATGCGAACCGTCCCTTGGCTGGCGTCGAACAGGCGCGGCACGAGGTTCAGCAGGGTGGACTTGCCGCCCCCGCTCGGCCCGACGAGGGCGATGCGCTGGCCGGGTTCGGCGGTCAGGCTGATCCCGCGCAGCGCCTGCGTGCCGTCGGCATAGGCGAAGTGGACATCGTCGAATTCGATCCGGCCCGCAACGTCCGCAAGGACATGGCCGTCCTGCGGGTCCGTCACCTGCGTGCGCAGGTCCGTGACCGCGAAAATCCGCGCAAGGCTGGCGAGCATTTCCTGAACGACATTGTTCATTGTGCCCAGCGCGCGCAGGCGGGGCGCAAGGATGAGCAGGCCCGTCAGAACGGCGACGATTTCCCCGGCCGTTGTGTCCCCGCGACCGATCATCCACACGCCGAAGACCAGGACGGCCGCGATCGCGAACCCGCCGAGGATTTCCAGCATCGGGTCGACGCGGGCTTGCTGGCTGACCAGTTTTAGGAACAGGCGGATGCGCTCCGCAAAGCTCGCACCCAGCCGGGCGCGCTCTCGCGCTTCCAGCCCGTACGCCCGCACGAGCCGCGCACCGTCGAAGCTCTGCTTGAGCTCTGATGTGATGCGGCCGACATGGGCCTGCGCGTCGTTAGCCGACCCGCGCATCTTCTGCGACAGGGCGATGAGAGGCGCGAGCGCCAGCAGGAAAACCGCCATGGCGAGGGAGAGCTGCCAGCTCTGCCAGAGCATTCCGGCAATGACGAACACCACCGTCAGCACGTCGCGGATGAGGTTGCCGATGACCCGGATCAGCCCGTTGGAGACCACTCCGACATCGGACACGAACCGCGAGATCAGCGTCCCGGAGGGTTCGCGCGACAGGGTCGCCAGATCCACGCCCAGCGCGGCATCGAACATGTCGGTCTGCATGTGCGCGACCGCATTCAGGGCGATGCGGTTCGTCTCGATGCGCTGAAGGTAGTTCGCGACCCCGCTGACGAGCGGGATTCCGATCACGAAAGGCAGGACCGTCTTCGCGTAGCGCGTAAGGTCGGCTTCCGTCCCCGCATCGATGACGACCTGGACGACGAACAGGTAGGCCGCCATGGCGACCGCGTAGATCACCATGAACAGCACGGCGAGGCCCAGGCGGGCCCGTTGCGGGGCGAGGTAGTCGCTCCAAAGACGCCGGATCAGCGCCCTGTCGGTCTCCGGGCTGTTTGTCTGTGCTGGGAGCGTCGGGGCAGGGGGCGTCCGGGCAGGGGGCGTCGGGGCTGGGTCAGCCAATGACGCCGTCTTTGTCCGGGTCGATCAGCTCGTGCGCGTGCAGGATGAAGTAGCGGGCATGGGCGTTGTCGACCGTGCGCTGGGCGGCGGACTTCCACGCATCGTGCGCGTCGGCGTAGCTGGCGAAGGCGCCGACGAAATCGACCTTGGACAGGTCCTTGAAGGTCGTCTTGTTCGGGTCGACGAGTTCGCCCCCGATGACGAGGTGGAGAAGCTGAATTGGCGCTGTATCGCGGTCGCTCATGGTGGTTCCCAGATAACGGTAGTCGGACGGCACGGCCTTGCCGGAAGACAGATCGGCCATGACAGGTTTCACGCGCGCCAATAGCAAGGCGTGCAACGCCGGGGAAGCGCAAATCACGCCCATGCCGCGCGTCGTCTCGCGGTCGAAGCGCGGCGCGCGCCCGTTCAGGTCCGTCACCACCGCGCCTGCTTCCTGGGCGATGAGGGCCGCCGCCGCCACGTCCCAGTCGGATTTGGGCGTGAAGGATACGGTCGCGTCGGCGTGGCCTGCCGCGACCATCACCATGCGGTAGGCCATGGAATTGCTGATCTTGAAGCGCATGTCGGGAAAGCCGAGCCGCCGGAACTTGCGCGGATAGCCCACCATGGTGCAGCCATTCATGTGCCGGCAGCCGCGAACATGCAGCAGCTTGCCGTTCAGCGTCGCCCCTGCGCCGCGCCGCGCGGAATAGAACTCGCCCTTCAGCGGGTTGAACACGCATCCCGCCACGGCCTCGCCGTTCTCGATGACGGCGACCGAAACGGCGAAGCCCGGCTTGCGGTTGATGAAGGCCTGCGTGCCGTCGATGGGATCGACGACGAAGCTGCGCGCCTTTGTGCGGCGGGACTGGTCGTCCTTGGTCTCTTCCGACAGCCAGCCATAGCCAGGCCGGGCCGTCATGAGGGTTTCGAGAAGATAGTCGTTCACCGCGATGTCGGCGTCGGTGACGAGGTGTCTATCCCCCTTGTCCCAGACTTCTGCATCGTCGCGATGAAAGGCATCGAGGCAGATCGCGCCGGCTTGCCGAACGGCGCGTTCGATCAGTTCCAGGTCGGCAATATCCTGGTCATTGACCGGCAACCGTCAGCCCTTCCACCAACACGCTGGGCGCGTTCACGTCGTAGTCGTAGTGCAGGTCGCTGCCGGGCACGAGGCTGGTGAAGACGTCGCGCAGATTGCCCGCGATCGTGACTTCGCTGACCGGGTGCGTGCGCTCCCCGTTCTCGATGGCGAAGCCGGACACGCCGACCGAATAGTCGCCCGTCGTGGGGTTCAGCGACGGGCCGAACATCTCGCGCACCCATAGCCCGGTCCCGGCCTGCTGGGCCAATTCCGCCGGGCTCAAGGTTCCGGCCTGCAAAGCCACGTTGGAGGTGCTGATGCCGGGCGGTGCGGACAGGCCGCGCGCGCCGTGGCCGTTGGTCGCCAGCCCCAGCTGCCGTGCGGCGCTGGTGTTCAGGAGCCAGTCGGTCAGGCGGCCGTCGCGGATGATGTCGAACTGAGCCGTCTCCACGCCTTCGCCGTCGAACGGGCGGGAGGCGAGGCCGCGCTTGCGCAGCGGGTCTTCGATGATCTGAATGCCGTCCGCGAAGAGCTGCGCGCCGAGGTCGTCTTTCAGGAAGGACACGCCGCGCGCCACAGCATTGCCGCCGATCGCGCTGATCAGCGCACTGACGAGGCTGGCCGAGACGCGGCGGTCGAACAGGATCGGGACCGCGCCCGACGCCATGGAGGTCGAGCCCAGCCGCCCCACGGCGCGTTCGCCCGCCTTGCGGCCGATGGCATGCGCGTCGCGCAGGTCCTCGAACCAGCG
>CAYULR010000301.1:0-3407 GCA_964445685.1 uncultured Algimonas sp. | reverse complement strand
AGCGCTTCGCGCTTGCAGATATGCTGGATCCCCGCCTGCGCGGGGATGAGCGAAGGGTGAAATCAGGGGTCACTTCCGCGTCCTCGGCGGACCCTTCTTCCGCCCGCCTTGGGCCTTCTTCGGCGGAGGCCGCTTCGCATTCTGTGCGGCCGCCTTTCTGGTATCGACCTTCTTTCCGCTCGGCCCTGCGTCCGACTTCGCCTTCTTGCTCGCATGCGTTCCGCGCTTGGGCGGCTTGCGCTTGTGGCGGTCCTGTTCGCGCGGGATGTCGATCAGGTGGCCGACCTGGTCGCGCAGCTGCTTGCGCTTGATCTCCTCCACCGCGCCGCGTTGCAGCGTGAGCAGCTGGAACGGGCCGTAGCTGGTTCGGATGAGGCGGTTGACCTTCAGGTCGAGTGTTTCCAGCGCGCGGCGGACCTCGCGGTTCTTGCCTTCGCGGATCATCACCTCGACCCAGACATTGTCGCCTTTCTCGGACTCCAGCGTCGCCTCGATCGGACCCGTCATGCGCCCGTCGATCTCGATCCCGGCCTTCAGCGTGTCGAGCTTTTCCTGCGTGGTCTTGCCGTAGGCGCGCGCCCGGTAGCGGCGGGACCAGCCCGTGCTGGGCAGTTCCAGCTGCCGGGCGAGCTCTCCGTCATTCGTCAGCAGCAGCAGGCCCTCGCTCGTCAGGTCGAGACGGCCCACGCTGATCACGCGCGGCAGGTTTTCGGGCAGCGCCTCGAACACCGTCTTGCGGCCGCGCTCGTCCGCGTGGCTCGTCACCAGCCCTGGCGGCTTGTGGTAGCGCCACAGGCGCGGCGGTTCCTTGGCGGCGATGGGTTTGCCGTCCACCTCGATCGCGTCCTTCGCCGTTACGGTGAAGGCGGGCGTGTCGAGCCGCTTGCCGTTTACGCGCACGCGCCCCGCCTCGATCATGCGTTCGGCCTCGCGCCGCGACGCGACGCCGGCACGGGCGAGCCGTTTGGCGATGCGTTCGGAGTCGGGACTGGAAGTTTGTCTTTCGGGCATGGACGGTCCAAGGGCAGGCGATGGAAAAGCCCACGCCGGATGAGGCGCATATGGACCGCGCCGTGCGTCTTGCGCAAGCGGCAGCGGAGAATGGCGAAGTGCCCGTGGGCGCAGTCGTGGTGGATGCGGACGGAAACGTTGTCGGCGAAGCGGCGAACGCGCCGATCCGCCTGCACGATCCCACGGCCCACGCCGAAGTCCTCGCCATCCGCGCGGCGTGCGAGCAGGCCGGAAACTACCGCCTGCCGGGACACACGCTCTACGTCACGCTGGAGCCGTGCACCATGTGTGCCTCGACCATCTCCAACGCCCGTATCGCCCGCGTCGTTTACGGCGCATCGGACCCGAAGGGCGGAGCGGTGGAAAGCGGCGTGCGCTTCTTCGACAGCCCGACCTGTCACCACAGGCCGGAGGTCGAAGGCGGACTGCGGGCGGATGTGGCGGCGGAGATGTTACGGACTTTCTTCCGCTCCCGCCGGAAGAAGAAGGTGTGAAGGCGTCTTTCCGCGAGGTCCAGGGCGCGGCAGCGCTGGAGGCCGGTCCTGGCCGTCTGGACAAGGTCGGTATCGCGCTCGGCATCACCGGAGCGGTGCTGTTTTCGATGAAAGCCGTGCTGGTGAAGCTCGCCTACGGTGTCGTGCCGGACCTGCCGGTCGTGACGCTGATGGTGTTGCGCATGGGGCTCAGCCTGCCGGTCTATCTGCTCATCCTGGCGATGGCGCGCCGGGCCGGGGAAGGGCGCATCGGCACGCGGCAGACGGTGTCAGCGATGGCGGCGGGGGTGCTGGCCTATTATGTCTGCACCTTTCTCGACTTTCAGGGGCTGAAATACATCACGGCGCAGTTGGAACGGCTGCTGTTGTTCACCTATCCGGCCTTCGTTGTGATTTTCGGAGCGCTCTTCTTCGGCGGACGGATTACGCGGGCAGGGTTGGCGTCAGTCGCGCTGGCCTACTCCGGACTGGCGGTCGTGTTCCTTCGCGGGGACATCACGGCCAGCGACAATCTCTGGCTCGGCGCGGGGCTGATCCTGCTCTGCGCGGCGTTGTTCGCGCTGTTCCAGCTGATCGCCAAAGGGTTCGTGGACCGGATCGGCGCGCGGGTCTTCACTTGCCTCGCCATGATCGGCGCGGCGACGGCGTTGCTGGTCCATTTCTTCATCTCCGCCGGAGGTCCGGCCGGGATGGTGGCTGCCTTGCAGTTGCCGGGCGAGCTCTGGGTTATCGCCGTGGCGCTGGCCGTCTTCTGCACGCTGATGCCGAGCTTTTTCATCAACATGGCAATCGGGCGGATCGGGGCGCAGCTAGTTGCGATCCTCGGCATGGTGGGGCCGCTGGCGACCATCGTGGCGGCGATCCTGGTGCTGGGCGAGCCGTTCGGCGCGTGGGACGGGATCGGGACGGCGATCACCCTGCTGGGGATCGGCCTCTACACCTACAGCAGTGCTAAGGCCCGCAAGACGTAGACGCCGCCCACAGCCGTCACGAGCCAGCGCGTATAGCGCTTGAAGCCGACGTCGGAGAACCGCCGGAGCAGGCGCGTGCCGACAAAGGTTCCGGCAATGGAGACGGGCACGGCGGCAACGAAGAACCAGAGCGGCGGCAGGCCTGCCAGTCCCACTTCGCGCGCGAGCGGGATGCCGAAATAGGCGATCTTGACCAGATGCGAGGCGAACATGGTCACGGCCTTGGTCGCCACGATCTGCTGCCGGGTGAGGGCGGTCTTGACGTAGAAGAAATCCAGCGCCGGACCCGCCACGCCCGCGCTGAGGTTCAGCCCCATCACCATTGCGCCGCACAGAACGGCGTGGGCGGGCTTTTCAGCGTCCCCCGCCAGCCAACGGCGCGGCAGCCAGAGCAGCAGCGGCAGCAGGCCCAGCACGAGGTAGAGCATCGCCTTGGACGGCAGGAAGCTGACGGCGAGCATGAGCAGCGCCGCGGGAATCGCGCCAACGGCGGTCCAGCCCAGAATGTCCCAGCGCACATCGCCGCGCAGCATCCAGGCGCGCGACGAGTTCGACACGGACTGCACCGCGCCGTGCACCACCATGGCTTCCGCCACGCCGAGAAACACGGCGATGATCCCCATGAAGATCAACCCGCCTGCCATGCCGAACAGGCCGGAGATGACCGCCGTGAAGAAGGCGGCGGTGAGGATGAGGATGAAGGGGTTCACGGCTTTGGCGTAGCTCATCCCGACGAACGTCGGGATCCAAGCTTGGCACCGGACTTTCCGAACCCAATGAGTGGACCCCGGCCTTCGCCGGGGTGAGCGGAATATTTGGGAGGCAGCGTCCGCTCCGCCTTGCGGAGCGGTTCCTTGCGAATTGATCCGCCGGATCAATTCACAGCGTCATGTTTATAAACCGTCCCACCCTTCATCACGAAGTCCACATC
>CAYULR010000300.1:861-3409 GCA_964445685.1 uncultured Algimonas sp. | reverse complement strand
TATCGAAACTGGGTAGATTCACTGACGGCTTGGCAAGATACCGAGCTGGGTAAGGAAGATCTGGCAATATGGACTGCGCAAAGCGAAGAGTCGCAGGTCGGTAACAATATTGCTGTGGAAAGCTCTTTTACTTCTAAAAGCTATCGGCAAAAAGATATTGAGCATAATAATGTACTTTTTTCCGCAGGCACAACGGAGAAACTGCTAAAACATTGTAGCCAGGCTTATGGTACAGATATTAATGATTTGCTACTTACTGCTGTGATGATGAGCTATTTCCAAGCTACGGGTAGTCGGAGTTTGAAAATAGATATGGAAGGTCATGGGCGCGAGCAAATACATCCTGCTATTGATATCACCAATACTATTGGCTGGTTTACCAGTCTCTACCCTGTAAGTTTTCAGTTATCCAACCCTTGCGATATTGGACAGAGCATTAAGGACGTGAAAACGGCATTACATGCTATTCCCAACAAAGGTGTGGGCTTTTCAATATTTCGTTATATCAATAAGAACCAAATAATTAGCAGTATGCCGGAAGCGCAGGTGGTATTTAACTTCTTAGGAGGTTTTCAGGCAAAGAACCCTGAAGTATCAGGACGCTATTTTTCCTTTAGCGAAAACTCCAGTGGTATTAGCAGTTCGGATAATCGTGAAGTTACAAAACTGGTTACTATTAACGGTATGATCGCCTTTGATCAGCTCTCCTTTAATTTCAGTTATCCGAAGGATTGGCGAGGGCAAGAAATTTGTGATTGGCAGAGTCATTTTTCCACCGCTTTGGAAGCGCTGGTTGAGCATTGTTTTGACGTTTCAAGGCTTGGTTATACACCTGATGATTTTCCACTATTAAATGCTTCTTTAAGTCAATTGGACGATATTTTGCCTGTACTGGAGCAGCAAAGGCAGATGGCAATTGACAATATTCAGGATATTTACCCGTTGACACCACTTCAATCAGGTATTCTGTTTGAGACTTTGCTCGCGCAGGCTGAAGATAACAAAGGCATGTATATTACTCAGTCGGCGGTAGGCTTTCATGGGCAGGCGGAGCTTAATGCTTTGCAACAGGCTTGGCAGTCTGTGGTAAATCATTATGATGCGCTGCGTATGCAGGTCATTATCGATAACCGTTCTGGTATTAACAGCGGGTTACAGGTTATTCAAAAACATGTGAAGGCACCTATTCATTTGCTGGATTGGAGCGAGAAATCTGATGCTGAGCTTAAATTGGCTTGCAAGTTGAAGATGGATGAACACAAACGGGTAGGTATTAGCTTTGAACATGGACCGTTGATGCGCATGAGCTTGCTGAAAGGGCAGACATCAAGTTACCTGTTATTTGAACAGCATCATATTATGTTAGACGGCTGGTCTCAAAGCATTGTGTTATCCAATCTTTTTAAGCTTTATCAAGCCGTGGTTCAACAGAAAGTATATTCACTCCCCGAGACAGCTCCCTATAGCTCCTATGTCAATTTATTGCTTCACCGTAATCAGCAATCAGAAGCTTCTTATTGGAGACGATACTTAAGCTGCTACGAAGAGAGGACGCCGCTACCTATGGCGAATCAGCCAGAGTTAGTCAGCGATAGAGCAATATCTGGAGCCAAGACGGCATATTTTACCAGCAAGGTTAGTCTGTCAAATGATAATACTCGTCAACTTGAGCAATTAGTGAAAAAGCACAGACTGACAATGAACAACTTGTTGCAGTTTGTTTGGGGGCTGTTGTTGCACCTCCATAGTGGTAATAAATCTGTGACTTTCGGCAGTGTCAGTTCTGGCCGTTCTGGTACCCTAAATATTAAAAATAGCGATCAAATGGTTGGTTTGTGCATTAACACCACGCCCACCTGTATAGAGTTTGATGCAGAGCAAAGTTTGTTGGCCCAATTAACAAAAATACAGGCTAGGGAATCTGAAAAGATAAGCTATGAAATAACTCCACTGGTGGATATTCAGGAGCTGTTGACCGAAATTACTAATAAGGAATTTAGTACCAACGAGGACTTTTTTCAAACTCTGTTCGTTTATGAAAACTATCCTGTTGAGAAAATCTCTGAATCAAGCGACTTGCTTAAAGACTTTATTGGTAACGAGGCTCCGAATTATCCCTTGGCGGTTACCGCTTTATCACAGGAAACGCTTGATATTACCTTTACATTCGATAGTTATTATTACAGCAAGGAAACGATTGCTGATTTAATGGCACAGTTTGAGAGGGTGACACTTCAGTTAGCTGCGAAACCTAAAGCGTTAATAGGTGATCTGAGCTTATTATCCGAACAAGAGAAGCATCAGTTACTGACAGAATATAATCAGACGTATCTAGATTATTCACAAGATAAATGTATCCACGAACTCTTTGCTACTCAGGCGTTAAACAACCCTAATAAAACTGCAGTGGTTTATCAGGGAGAGACACTAACTTATCAACAATTGTTTGATAAGAGTCATACATTGGCGTTATATCTGCAAAGTTTGGGAGTTAAGCCTGATACTTTGATTGGTATTTGTTTAGACAGAAGTGTTGATATGTTAGTGG
>CAYULR010000300.1:0-851 GCA_964445685.1 uncultured Algimonas sp. | reverse complement strand
ATGCAAGCCGGTGGTGCTTATGTGTCGTTAGATCCTGGGTATCCAGGTGATCGGCTGAGTTACATGATGCAGGATAGCCAAGCAGCTATCGTACTGACACAAGAGAAACTTAAATCCAGACTAACCGATATGGCATTGCAAGGTACCCAATTTATAGCTTTAGATGAGCAATGGGATGAGGTGAGTGATGTTGCTTCCGAATTGATAGCAAAAAAAGTTGGATTAAACCAAGAAGTGGCCGCCCATAATTTGGCTTATGTGATTTACACTTCTGGGTCTACCGGTAAACCCAAAGGCGTTATGATAGAGCACTGCAGCTTGCATGCTCTTTGTGCTTGGCATCAACAAGCATTTAGCGTCTCTGAAAACAGTAAAGCGACTCAAGTAGCAAATATCGCCTTTGACGCTTCTGTCTGGGAGATCTGGCCATACCTTATTAATGGTGGCAGCTTATACATAGTTGGTAATGACACTTATACAGATATTTTCGCACTTAATGATTTTTTGACTGATAATCAGATTACTCATAGCTTTCTAGCAACCCCTATTGCGCAACAGTTGTTACAGGTGGGCGAGTTAAGACAGTCCTCCCTGAAGTACCTTTTGATTGGGGGAGATAAGCTGTCAAAGTATGAAGATAAAAGCTATCCCTTTACAATCGTCAACAATTATGGGCCAACTGAATCAACGGTTGTAGCTACCTCCGCACCTATTGAAGGTGGCTTTACTATTCAGAATATCGGTCGTCCAATAAACAATACTCAGGTTTATATTCTTGACCAATATAATAATCCTGTTCCTGCGGGTGTACCTGGCGAGCTGCATATTGCTGGATCTAGCTTGGCCCGTGG
>CAYULR010000299.1:0-3432 GCA_964445685.1 uncultured Algimonas sp. | reverse complement strand
GGCCGCAAGATCATCGTCGATACCTATGGCGGCATGGCGCCGCACGGCGGCGGCGCCTTCTCCGGCAAGGACCCGACAAAGGTGGACCGCTCGGCCGCCTACGCGACACGCTACCTTGCCAAGAACCTCGTCGCGGCGGGCGTCGCGCCGTGGGTGGAAATCCAGGTCAGCTACGCCATCGGCGTCGCGGCTCCGACCTCCATCTACGTCAATGTGGACGACAACAACCCGATCAAGGGCGACCGGATCGAGGCCATCATCCCGCAGATCATGGACCTCACCCCGCGCGGGATCCGCACCCATCTGGACCTGAACAAACCTATCTACGCGCCGTCCGCCGCTTATGGTCACTTCGGCCGGGAACCGGGTCCGAACGGCGAGTTCTCGTGGGAGAAGACGGACCTAGTCGATGCGATCAAGGCGCGGTTGTAGCGCCAAGCTTCCCTCTCCCTCGAGGGAGAGGGAAAGTCCTAGCCAGGATCGGTTTCGAATGAGTATCGCGCCCCCATGACCAAACCCACCCCACCCAAACTCACCTGCGTCGCCGCCGTTGCGGGCGCGCATGGCGTTCATGGCAATATCAAGGTGAAGTCGTTCACCGCCGACCCGCTCGCCTTCGCCGGGTACGGGCCGCTGCTGAACGAGCAGGGGGAGGTGCTGTTCACGCCCAGGAATGCCCGGCCCGTCTCGCGCTTCTTCTCGCTGTCCGTGGAGGAAAAGATGACCCGCGAACAGATCGAGGCGCTGAAATCCACCAAGCTGTTCGTGCCGCGCGATGCCTTGCCCGAGACGGACGAGGACGAATTCTACTACTCCGACCTGTTCGGCTTGAGCGTGGAGGACCAGGACGGCACAGTGCTCGGCACGGTGCAGGCGATCCACGAATTCGGCGCGGGCGACACGCTGGAGATCAAGCCGCCCACGGGGCCGAGCTTCTTCCACCCGTTCACGCAGCACCACGCCCCCACGGTCGATCTGGCCGGACGGCGCATCGTCGTGCTGATCGAGGAGGCGGAGGAAGCGCGCGGGGACGGCGCGCCCAAACAGGACGCCCAAGAAGACGCCACCCCGCCGCCGGAAACGCTGCATTAGCGAGTTTTAATTCCGCACTTAACGTCGGACGCGAGTTTCTCCCTGACAGCTCGCCCGTCTTAGCGCTATAGTGGTTTTGATGAGCATCAATCCCGATATCGTCACGACCCCGCCCAAGCTGATGCGCGCCATCCGCGCGGCCATGGCCGGGACCGAGTCCGTGCAGGAGCGGCTGGACGATTTCGTCTCCGCCATTTCCTCCTCCATGCGCGTGAACGTGGCGTCCATCTACCTGCTGCGCAAAGGCGAGGAGCTGGAGCTTTCAGCCACGCAGGGACTGAAACGCTCCGCCGTGCACAAGACGCGGCTGAAGCCCGGCGAGGGCCTGGTCGGCCACGTCGCGCTGACGGCCCGGCCGCTCAACCTCGCCGACGCGCCGTCGCACCCGCTCTTTTCCTACCGTCCCGAAACGGGCGAGGACCCGTACAAATCGTTCCTCGGCGTGCCGATCCTGCGCGGCGGCCGGACGCTCGGTGTGCTGGTCGTGCAGAGCAAGGATGCGCGGACTTTCTCTGAGGACGAAGTCGAGGACCTGCTGACGGTCGCCATGGTGCTGGCCGAAATCATCGTCGACGATGAACGCGTCGGCGGCAAGAAGGCGGCGCTGAAGGGCATCGAGCTGACGCAGACCAAGCCGGAGACGCTGTCCGGCAAGGCGTTCGCGCCAGGCCTGGCGCGTGGCCACGCCGTGCTGCACCGCCCGCCTGTTGCGCCCGCCAACCTGCTGGCGGAAAACATCGCCAAGGAAGAGCTGCGCCTGGAAGACGCAATCGCTCGTCTGCGCGCCCATGTCGATGCCATGGTGTCGGGCGAGGCGGCGACGCTGACCCGTGCCTCCAAGGAGATCTACGAGGCCTACCGCACCTTCGCCTATGACCGGAAATGGGTCGGGCGGCTGCGCGAAGCCGTGCATAGCGGGCTGACCGCCGAAGCCGCCGTGGAGCGCACCCGGAATGAGCACCGCGCGCGGCTGTCCAAGGTGCGCGACCCTTACCTGCGCGCGCGGCTGAACGATCTCGAAGACCTCGCCAACCGGATGCTGCGGCTGCTGTCGGGCGAAAGCGCCGCGCCCGAAATCCCGGACGATGCGGTCCTGTTCGCGCGCGAACTCGGCCCGGCGGAGCTGCTGGACTATGACCGCACCAAGCTCGCCGCGCTGGTGCTGGAAGAGGGGACCATGTCGTCCCACACCACCATCATCGCCCGCGCGCTGGGCCTGCCGCTGGTCGGGCAGGCGCGCGATGCGCTCGACAAGATCGAGGCGGGCGACGACGTGCTGGTCGACGGGGAAGAAGGCACCGTCCACATCCGACCGCTGGAAACGCAGGTCAGCGGCTTCCGCATGCGCCTCGCCATCCGCGGGGAAATGAGCCGCGCCTACGACCAGCTGCGCTTCAAGCGCGCGGTCACGCGCGACGGGACCGAAGTGGACCTGATGCTCAACGCCGGGTTGCTCGTGGATCTGCCGCAGCTCGACCAGGCGGGCGCGGACGGGATCGGGCTGTTCCGGACCGAATTCCAGTTCATGGTCAGCGATTTCATGCCCCGCCTGCAACAGCAGACGGAGCTTTACCGCAAGGCGATCGAAGCTGCGGGCGACCGGCCCGTGACCTTCCGCACGCTGGATCTCGGCGGCGACAAAATCCTGCCCTACATCGACCCGCTGCCCGAAGAGAACCCGGCCATCGGCTGGCGCGCCATCCGCATCGGCTTGGACAGGCCGGGATTGATGCGCTACCAGCTCCGCGCGCTCGTCGCGGCGGGCGCGGGCCGCCATCTGCGCGTCATGTTCCCCATGGTCACGACCGTGGACGAGATGATCGAGGCGCGCGCGCTGTTCGACCGCGAGATCGAACGCGCCTCGCGTCTCGGCCAGGAACTGCCCGCCAAGGTCGAAGTCGGCGTCATGCTGGAAACGCCCAGTCTCGCTTGGCAGATCAACCAGGTCTGCGAGGTCGCGGACTTCGTGTCCGTGGGCGCGAACGACCTGCTGCAATTCTTCTTCGCCGCCGACCGGGACAATGCGCGCGTAGCGGACCGGTACGATCCGCTGTCGCCAGCCGCGCTGTCCATCCTGTCCTTCATCGCGGACGGCTGCCGGATGAACAACACGCCCGTCTCCGTCTGCGGGGAGATTGCGGGCCGCCCGCTGGAGGCGGCGTGCCTGATCGCGCTGGGCTTCCACACGCTGTCCATGCCCGTCACGGGCATCGGTCCGGTCAAGAGTGCCGTCATGGCGCTGGATGCCGGGGCGCTGGCCGATGTCATCCAGCCCAACATCAAGGTGACGACGCGCCTGTCGAGCCTTCGCGGGATGGTGCGCGACTTCTGCCTGAACAG
>CAYULR010000298.1:0-3443 GCA_964445685.1 uncultured Algimonas sp. | reverse complement strand
ACGGCCGCCGGACCTGGGGCCGGACGATGGCCGTCTCGCCCTGGGGCGAGGTGGTCGGCGTGCTGGACCATGACGCGCCCGGCCTGCTGGAAATCGGGATCGACCGGAAGGCCGTGGAGGACGCCCGCGCGCGTATCCCCGCATGGCGTCAGAGGTAGGAGCGGAAGGGTGATCAAATACGATCTCGTCTGCGCCGAAGGGCATGGGTTCGAGGGCTGGTTCAGCTCCTCGTCCGACTATGACGAACAGTCGGCGACGGGCCTGCTGACCTGTCCGCAATGCGGCAACGCCCACATCGAAAAAGCCATCATGTCCCCCGCCGTGCGCTCGTCCAGATCGTCCGACAAGCACGCCGCCATCGCCGAGGCCATCCGCAACGAGATCGCCTCGAACTGCGACGATGTCGGGACCGACTTCGCCAAGGAAGCCCGCGCCATGCATGACGGGCAGACGCCCGCGCGCGGCATCTACGGCAAGGCCACGCCGAAAGAGGCCAAGCAGATGTTCGAAGACGGCATCCCGGCCGTGCCGCTGCCGCCCGCGCTGGACCCGAACCGCGCCAAGCGGAAGCTGAATTAGGGGTTTGTTAAGCCGGTTTGCAGGGATGTGTCCCTTAACCGCGTCTTAACACCGTCTCTTGCGAGGCGCTTTAACGTTTCCTGAAAGATTGCGGGGGTCATCAACGCAGGAAGCGATACCCCACATGTTCCTCTCATCTTTCTTCAGTCCACGCCCATCGAGCCCGCCGCCGCAACAGCCGCCGCCGCAGCCCGAACCGAAACCTGAGCAGCAGGCGCAAAAGCCCAGCGAAGCCCCTCAGTCCAACGAGCCGCCCCAGAGCGCTCCGCCCGCCGAAGCGTCTCAGCCCAAGCCCGAAGCCAAGCCGGCCTCGTCCTCCGAAAGCCAGACGGCCAAGCCGGAGTCGCAGCCAGAGGCGCAGGCCAAGTCCGAGCCGGACGCGCCGACCGCGACTTCCTCGCCGTCCTCGACCTCGCAGCCTTCTCCGAAAGCTTCCGAGTCCCTGGCCTTGTCCCAGGCCAGCGAGCCTGAAGCCGAGAAAGCTCCTGAAGCATCCAGCCAGCCTGCCGAGAGCGCGCCCGCTCCGGCCGCCGCGCAGCCTGCCCCTGCCGCGGGCCCTGCCCCGGCTCCCGCGCAGCAAGCCGTTGCCGCGAGCGAACCCGCAGCCCTGAGCGCCGCGCCGCAAGCCGAGGCCGCTGCCGACATTGCGCCCGAAGCCGCGCCAGACGTGTCGCCGGGTGGCCTGACGGAAAGCCAGCTGCGCGACTTCGCCGTGGCGCAGCAGCAGACCGCGTCGCTCAGCGGTGACGGATATCTGACGGAACTGTTCGAGGCGGAAAACCTCTCCGACCTGGTCGGCGCCACGCCCGAGCGGACACCGGACGCGGCGACGGACGCCAATGTTCTGACGTCCGCCGTGAACGCCTATGAAGGCTTGAAGTCCTTCTCCGGCGAGGAGGCGAGGCGCCTCGATAGCGTCTAGCCGAGCGGGCTAGGCCACCACGCAGGTCTTGACGTTGCAGAACGCCAGCAGCCCGTCCCGCGCCAACTCCCGCCCGTAGCCGCTCTTCTTGATGCCGCCGAAGGGCAGGCGCGGGTCGGACGCGGTCATGGTGTTCACGAAGGTTCCGCCCGCTTCCAGCTGGTCGAAGGCCTGCTCCATCTCGGCCTCGTCCTGCGTGAAGATCGCGGAGCCGAGGCCGAATTCGGAATCGTTGGCCAGCGCAATCGCGGCGTCGAGGCTGTCGACCTTGAACAGCATGGCGACGGGGCCGAACAGCTCCTGCGTGTAGGCATCCATATCCTTCGTGACGCCTTCGACGATGCCGGGCTGGAAGTAGCTTCCGGGCCGGTCCAGCCGCGTCGCGCCTGTCAGCCGTTTCGCACCTTGCGAAACGGCGGCGTCCACCTGCCGGGCCAGCGCGTCCACGGCGTCGGCGTCGACCATCGGGCCGATATCCGTTCCGGCCTCCATCGGATCCCCCACGCGCAGCGCCTCGAACGCGGCGACCAATCTGCTGCGGAAGGTGTCGTACACGTCCGCGTGGACGATGAAGCGCTTGGCCGCAATGCAGCTCTGCCCGTTATTCTTGGTGCGCGAGTCCAGCCCGACCTGCACGGCGGCGTCGAGATCCGCGCTCGGCATGACGATGAAGGCGTCCGACCCGCCCAGTTCCAGCAGGCTAGGCTTGATCTCCTCGCCCGCGACGGACGCGACCGCCGCTCCGGCGGGCTCGCTTCCGGTCAGGGTGGCGGCGCGCACGCGCGGGTCGCGCAAGACGCGCTCCACTTTGCCGCCGCCGATCAGCAGTGTCTGGAAACACCCTTCGGGAAAGCCTGCCTCTTCGAACAGCTCCTGCAGCGCCAAGGCGCATTGCGGGACGTTGGAAGCATGTTTCAGCAGCCCCGTATTGCCTGCCATCAGCGCGGGCGCGGCGAAACGCACCACCTGCCAGAACGGATAGTTCCACGGCATGACGGCCAGGATCGGGCCCAGCGGCAGGATGCGGCGGAGGGACCGTGTCTTGCCCGCTTCGACCTGTTCGTCCGCCATGATCTGGGCCGCGTGTTCGGCATAGTAGCGGCAGGCGAGGGCGCATTTCTTCGCTTCGCCTTCCGCCTGGTCCAGCGGCTTGCCCATCTCCAGCGTCATCAGGCGGCCATAGTCGGTCGCCCTGTCTTCCAGCAGCTCGGCCGCGCGCATCATCCACTCCGCGCGCTGTTCCAGCGTTGTGCCTTTCAGCGCTTCGAACGCCGCGACGGAGGCGGCGACGGCGTCGTCCACCTGCGCGTCCGTGTGGGGTTCGAACGTCTTTTCGACTTGGCCCGTGGCGGGGTTGGTCGTGGCAATGCTCATGATGGAAGTCCTGACGCGGGAGTGGGCGGAACGCTGTTTACGCACCATTAGGGATTAAATGCGGGATGTCGTGAAAATGTTGCGCGATGTTGTAGGGTGAAAGCCGGGGCCAACGAATGGAGGACACGTCATGGCGTCGTTCCGCATCATCGAGCCCGTCACGGACAGTCCGCGCAACCGCCGGAACCGATCCAACCGCCGCCGCAGCCAGCCGTCGCGCCGTCCCGCGCGCCTGGAAGAGCGCTCCCCGGACACGCCGCAGCGCGAGGCCCCCAAGGCCCCCAAGGCCCCCGAAGCTGAAGACGTCTTGGAGTCCGAACACACAGACCTGTCCGTCCCCGAACCCGTCGGCATGGTTCCCCTGCGCGAAAGCCTCGCCACCGACCCAAATCTCGCGACCGTCTCTCCGGGCCGCCGGGAATCCATGCTTCACGCGCTAATGGCCTATGCGGCGTTGCGGCGGCCTCTCCGGCGCGCGCTGAAGATCGGGCAGGCCTAGGCCGTCCAAGCTTCAGATGGAGAGCTCCAGCGTCACCTCGGCCTCGGAGCCCGCGCTCAGCCCTTCGGC
>CAYULR010000297.1:0-3443 GCA_964445685.1 uncultured Algimonas sp. | reverse complement strand
TCTACGTGCTGCCCGCTTTTGTCCTGGCAGTCCTGCTGGACGCACCGACGCGGCGGCTCGTGCTGAGCCTAAAGGGATTGGCCGCGGCGGCGCTCGCGCTTCTCGTCTTCGGTCACAACCTCATCTGGAACGCCTATAACGACTTCGCCACGCTGGTTCACACGGGCGACAATGCGAACCTATCCGAGGGGGCGAGCCTGAACCCCGGCGAAGTGGCCGAGTTCTGGCTGGGGCAGTTCGGCGTGTTCGGGCCGCTGACCTTCGGCCTGCTGCTTGTGGCGCTCTGGGCCAAGCGCAGGACGCGCACGGATTTCACGCCGTGGCTGGTCGTCCTCGTCGCGACGCCGCTGCTCGTGATCACGGTGCAGGCCTTCATCAGCCGCGCCAACGCGAACTGGGCGGCCGCCGCCTATGCGACCGCGCCCGTCCTGGTCGCGGGTTGGGCGGTCGGCAGCGCGCGGCGCAGACGCTGGCTGATGGGCGCGATCGCGCTGAACGCTCTGATCTGCACCGTGCCGAGCCTCGTTCTGACCTCGCCCACGCTCACGGACCGGATGGGCTTTTCCAATGCGGTGAAGCGCCTGCGCGCCTGGCCGGAGACGGTGGAGGCGGTGCGCAAAATCTACGCCGACGGCACGTTCGACGCGGTCGCCGTGGACAACCGGCTGCTATTCTACGACCTGACCTATTACGGGATCGAGGAGACGGCCCCGCTTTTCATGTGGCGGTACGAACCGCGCACGAACAGCCATGCGGAGCTGACGTCCGCGCTGCCCATAGCAACAAGGCCGGGGGACGATCGGCGCGTGCTGCTCGTCTCCTACTTCGAGACCTACGCGCCCTATTTCGAGCGCGACTTCGAACGGCTGGAGCCGCTCGGCACGATAGAGATAGATCTGGGCGGAGGACGGACGCGCAGGCTGTGGACCTACGCCGCGTCGGGCTACAAGGGTCCCGTCTTCCGGGACGAGTAGAGCCTACTTTCTGTCTCTATTTCCCGCCGAGCGCCGCATCGCCCCAGAGCGACTTGACGCGCGCATCGCGGCGGCAGCCCGCGCGGTAGGCGCGGTAGCGGATCGGGTTCTTCTTGTAGTAATCCTGGTGGTAGTCTTCGGCGTCGTAGAAGGTCACCGCGTCCAGGATCGGCGTGACGATGCGGCCCGAGAACGGCTTGTTCGCCTCGACCTGCGCCAGGCTCGCCTCGGCGTCCGCGCGCTGCTCCGGCGTGGCGAAGACGGCCGTGCGGTAGGAGGACCCCTTGTCGCAGAACTGCCCGTCCGGGTCGGTCGGATCGACGCTCGTCCAGTAGAAATCGACCAACTCGCGGTAGCTCACGACGCTGGGGTCGTAGAGCACTTCGGCGGCTTCGAAGTGGCCGGTTTCCGTGTAGCTGACCGTCTTGTAGTCCGGGTTGTCCAGACCGCCGCCCGAATAGCCGGAAGTCACTTCGACCACGCCGTCCAGCGATTCGAAATCCTTTTCCACGCACCAGAAGCAACCCCCCGCGAACACGGCCGTCTCCAGCCCTTCGGGCGCGTCGGAGATGTAGGGCGCGAGCGGGCCGGACACGGCGGAGGCCACCATCGTCTTGGGCTCGGCGCGCGGCTCGGTCTGTTCTTCCTGCGTCTGGACACGCGACGGGGCTTCGGCGCAGCCCGGCACGCTCAGAGCGGTGAAGGTGGACAGGGACGCGAAAGCGGTGAGCAGCAGAAAGTGTTTCATGCCGACCTTATGGCCCGAACCGCCCTCTTGTTCCAATGAAGCCGCAATCAAACACACGTGAGGCAAACACATGTGAGGCAAACACATGCGAGGCGGCGCGGAGCCGCTATGCCGCCTCGCGCGCTTCCTTGTAGGCCGCCAGCACGCGCTCACGCGCCTGTTTGTGCTCGACGATCGGGTTGGGATAGGTCTTGCCCAGCGCGATACCCGCCTGCGCCAAGACCGGCTTGGGTGCGGTCCAGGGCTGGTGGATGTATTTCTTGGGCAGGCGTTTCAGCTCCGGCACCCACTTGCGCACATAGTCGCCGTTCGGGTCGAACTTCTCGCCCTGGCCGAACGGGTTGAAGACGCGGAAATAGGGCGCGGCGTCCGCGCCCGTCCCGGCGACCCACTGCCAGGAGGCGGCATTGGAGGCGAGATCCGCTTCCAGCAGCGTGTCCCAGAACCAGTCCTCGCCGTCGCGCCAGTCGATCATCAGGTGCTTGATCAGGAAACTCGCCACGACCATGCGCACACGGTTGTGCATCCAGCCTGTTTCCCAGAGCTGGCGCATCCCGGCATCCACGAACGGGTAGCCGGTCTTGCCCTTGGTCCAGGCCTCGAACGCCTGCGCGTCGTGGTCCCACGCCATCGTGTCATAGCCGTCCGCGAAGTTCTGCGTCGCCAGCTTCGGGTTGAAATAGAGCAGCGTGTAGGAAAACTCGCGCCAGCCGATCTCGGTCAGGAATTTGCGCGACGTGAATTCATTGTCCTTGCACGCGTCCCAGATGCTTCGCGGGCTGATTTCGCCGTGGGCGAGATGCGGTGACAGGCGGGATGTCAGGTCCTTGTCCGGGCGGTCGCGCCCTTCGGCGTAATCCTCGATGGGACCGTCCAGGAAATCTTCGAGCCGCTGCTTCGCTCCCGCCTCGCCCGGCACGTGGTACTCCATCATCTTGGAACCCCAGTCCGGGTCGGTCGGCAACAAGTCCCAATCGTCCAGCGCATCCGAGCCGATATTGCCACCCACGCAGTCCAGTGTCTTGGGCGCGGGCAACGGATCGCCGACCTCCAGACCTTCCTTGGCGGCGCGCCAGAAGGGCGTGAAAACGCGGTATGGCGTGCCGGACTTGGTCTTCACCTCCCACGGCTCGACCAGCAGATTGCCCTTGAAGCTCTCGGCGTGAATACCCCGATCCGAGAGGCGTTCCTTGATCGCGGCGTCGCGGTTCCGGTCGGGTTCGTGGTAGCGGCGGTTCCAGAACACCGCACCCGCGCCCGTCTCCTCGACCAGCGCGTCGATCACTTCGCCCGCCGGACCCGGACCCCGGCGCAGCACCAACCGCCCGCCCCGCGCTTCGATGTCAGCGCGCAACGCCTCCAGCGAATGGTGCAGCCAAACGCCGCGCGCCCCGCCGTGCACCCGGTCGGCATCGTCTTCGAGAATGAACAAAAGCACCAGCGGCCCGCCCCGTTCCACGGCGGCATGCAACGCCGGATGGTCGGACAGGCGGCGGTCGTTGCGGAACCAGACGATGGAGGGGCTTTGCTCGGTCATGGAGTGGATACGGGCGGGGTGCGCGAAGTGTTGCATGCCGGCGGGAGAACGTTGCGCAGGGAGAGGTGCGGCCCCGGCGCTAATCCGGGGCAGGGTCTGGGAAAAGGTGCCTTCCGCGAGGGAGAGGGAACGCTTTTGGTGCCACTCCGGTGGACTGCCTGCGGCTGGAGTGGATGATGGTTGG
>CAYULR010000296.1:1210-3451 GCA_964445685.1 uncultured Algimonas sp. | reverse complement strand
AGCCTCGGCCTGCGCACGCGCGGCGTGAACATCATTTCCTGCCCGTCCTGCGCCCGCCAGGGCTTCGATGTCATCAAGACGGTCCAGACGCTGGAAGAGCGCCTGGCCCATGTGAGTGAGCCCATCAGCCTTTCGATCATCGGTTGCGTCGTGAACGGTCCGGGCGAGGCCATGTTCACCGATATCGGGTTCACCGGCGGCGCGGCGGGCTACGGCATGATGTACCATGCGGGCAAGAAGACCGGAAAGACCGACAATGACGTCATGGTCGACGAGATCGTTGAAGCCGTCGAAGAACGCGCCGCCCTGCTGCGCGCCCAGAGGGACGACCCCGCTCTCGCCGCCGAATAGGCACGGCCGGACGGGTTGCGCCTTCACTCTTTGCTAACCCTGTTTGCATTTTGCCGGGCGGCGTTCACGGCTTTTGAGGCCTGCGCGCGTAGGCCGGGCGCATGGAAACGCCGCGCCTTCACACGCCCGCCCTCGCTCCGGTCTCTCCGTTCGAGACCTACCGCCGCCCGCCGCGCGCGCGCATCGCGGCGGTCCTGGGCAGCGTCATGACGCTGCGCAGCTGGGTGAGCGAATTGGCCCTGCCGTTCTGGGCGCAGACGGCGCAACTGCCGGACGGCTCCTGGGTCGAACATCTGACGCTGGACGCCAAGCCCGACCTCTCCGCCGAACGCCGCTGGCGCGTCATCGCCCGCCAAGCCGTTACCTATGCCCAGGCCACGCTGGCCGGATGGTATGACGGCGAAGCGGTCGCGCGGTCCAGCTTCGACGCCTACTGGTCGCAGGGCTGGACGGGTACGCATGTGGTCCACCGCATCGCCGCCGACGGCCGCATCACGGATGCACGCCCCGACCTCTACGATCATGCGTTCGGCCTGCTGGCCTGCGCGCGGATGCTGCAGCTGACGGGCGAAGCCCGCTACCGCGACCGCGCCGCCGACATCACCGGCTGGATCGACAGCCAGCGCCATCCGGCGGGCGGCTGGCACGAGGGCGAGGTCAAACCCGCCCCGCGCCGCCAGAACCCACACATGCACCTGCTCGAAGCGTCGCTCGCCCTGTTCGAGGCGACGAACGACCCGGCGGACCTGTCGATCGCCCACCACGTCATCGGCCTGTTCGAACGCCATTTCCTGCGCGGCGAGGTGGTGGGCGAGTTCTTCACCGAAGACTGGACGCCGCACCCTGAACTTGGCGACGTGGTCGAACCGGGTCATGCGGTGGAATGGATCTGGCTGCTGACGCGGTACGACGCGGCGACCGGCGCGGACCATGCACGCGCGTGCCATGCGCTCTATGACCGGGCCTTCCGCAACCGGCTGGCGCGCCTGTTCGATGAAGAGACCTATGACGGCGAAATCGTGCGCCAGACCACGCGCGCCTGGGTCCATACCGAAGCCGTGAAGGCGCACCTGGCCATGCTGGAACGCGGCGTGGACGGCGCGGCCGGGATGGCATCGGCCAGCCTGGACGGCATGATCGGCCCCGTGCTGCAACCGGACGGGACGTGGGTGGACCAGCGGAATGCCTGCGGCGCGCCGATCGCGGCGACCATTCCCGTCAGCACCATGTACCACCTGCTCGTCATGGCCATCGAGGCTGACCGGGTGGCGGAGATGCTGCGTCCGTAGGGCTCAGGGGTCGATGCGCTCCACGCGGATTTCCGCCAGGTCCATCTGGCGGTTGTCGCCCTCGCGTCCCGGGAACACCGCGATCAGGTCCACATCGGCCTCTCCGTCCGGTCCGGGCGGGATGAAATCGAACGAATAGGTCCGCCAGTCGGGCGTCAGGTCGAACTCCGTCCAGGGCGAGGCGACCCCCTGCACCGGGACGTAGGCCGCCTGGAATGCGTCCAGCGCATTGTCCCGCACGGCCCGCGCGCGGAAACTCACCCGCACGGCCGTCCCGCCGAACACGCGCTCATGTGCCGGACCCATTGTCCCGAACACGCCGATGGAGGGCGGCTCCGCCTCCAGCGGGGTCTGCTGCGACAGGCGCATATAGCCGCCTTCGGAGGGCGAATAGACCGCGCCGGACCCCGGGGAGACGGTCAGCCCCGCCAAGTCAGCCCCGGATACACGCCACCCGTTCGCGGCGATTTCCTCGTCCGAGAGGCGGCCCGCCATCATCTGCATGACCGGATGTGGCCTCAGCTTGCGCTTGTAGGCGTGCATGGCAACGACAAAATCCTCTTGGTGCCAGCGGATGATCGACGGGATGCCGTCATCGGCG
>CAYULR010000296.1:0-1200 GCA_964445685.1 uncultured Algimonas sp. | reverse complement strand
GCGCATATAGCCGCCTTCCGACGGCGAGTAGACCGCGCCCGATCCCGGCGACACGGTCAGCCCGGCCAGGTCCGCACCCGACACGCGCCAGCCGTTCGCGGCGATCTCCTCGTCCGAAAGCGGCGCCTCTCCGCCCACGGACAGCGCCAGCGCCACGATCCCGGCAATGATCCCCACGGCGAGCGGATAGAAGAGGGCGTCCCGGAGCATATGTCAGATCAGGAACAGCACGGCGCGCTCGTCCGCGCGGTCGAGCAGGGCGCGGCGGAGCATGTCGGAGAGGTCTTCGGCGAAGCGCTCGGACGCTTTTTCGGTCCAGGCGGTGCGGACGGCCTCGACCAATTCGGAGCGTTGCTTGGCAATGGCCTGATCGATGCGCTTTTCGGTCAGGACTTGCCGGGCGACGACGGGAACTTTCGCGCTGCGGAACCGGCCCGCCAGAGCCCGCTTGCCATAGAGGTAGGTTCCGCCAGCGACGGCCCCGCCCAGGATGATGCCGAGCGGGTTCATCAGCAGGGGCGCGAACAGGTTGGCGTGGGCGAGCAGCGCACTGATCAGGATCGCGGCCAGTGACGTGCCCAGCAGCGCCGTGTCGGTTTCCAGATGACCGATGGCGGGCGCGGACAGGCTGAGGCCTTCCAGGTGCTGGCTGACATGCTGGCTGTCGTCGAGGGAAAGCACCATGGCGGGCAGGCCGTGTTCGCGGCACAAGGGATCGGTGATCGTCTCGATCTCGCGTTGCAGTCCGGCGAACCAGCGCCCGATGACGGGCTTCAGCTTGGCTTGGGCGGTGTCGGACCGCAGCCAGTCGGCGACCGACTGCGTCAGCTCGGCCTCGACCTCGTCCAGCGAGGCGATGTTGCCGGAGCGCCAGTTGCGGAAGGCGGGCTTGATGCAATCCTCCGTCAGCCCGTCGACCAGCGCGGGCGCGAGTGTCTCGCCGAGGCTCTCCGCCGCTTCGCGCGCCCGCTGCGCGACGTCCCCGTCCGGCTGCATCAGGGCGGCGCCTTCGGCCTTGAAGCTGGCGTGCAGAAATTCGAACCGGCCCAGCCAGGCGAGGCCGCGCGCAATGGCGAATTCCGGCTCCGCGCCCCGGATGACGCGCGCGCCCGGAAAGGCGGCCTTGGTCGCGGGCAGGACGAGCGGCAAGCGCGACGCCCCGCCCGTCAGCAGCACCGTGTCCGGGTCGCGCCCGCCCAG
>CAYULR010000295.1:0-3470 GCA_964445685.1 uncultured Algimonas sp. | reverse complement strand
CCGGACGGCACGTCGCGCTTCTCCTATCGTGGCCAGACGATCTATCACTATATGGGCTGCTCGACCTTCTCCAACTTCACCGTCCTGCCGGAAATCGCGGTGGCGAAGATCCGCACCGACGCGCCGTTCCAGACGAGCTGCTATATCGGCTGTGGCGTGACGACGGGCGTGGGCGCGGTGACCAAGACGGCGGATGTAAAGGCGGGCGACAGCGTCATCGTCTTCGGCCTCGGCGGTATCGGGCTGAACGTCATCCAGGCCGCGCGCCTGGTCGGGGCGGGGCAGATCGTCGGCGTGGATATCAATGACGACAAGCGCGAGTGGGGCGAGCGGTTCGGCATGACGCACTTCGTCAACCCGAAGCAGATCGACGGCCCGCTGGTCGAGCACCTCGTGGCGCTTACCGACGGCGGCGCGGACTTCACTTTCGATGCGACCGGCAACACGGACGTCATGCGCGACGCGCTGGAAGCCTGCCACCGCGGTTGGGGCGTCAGTGTCGTCATCGGCGTGGCCGAAGCGGGCAAGGAAATCAGCACGCGCCCCTTCCAGCTCGTCACGGGCCGCGTCTGGAAGGGCACGGCCTTCGGCGGCATCAAGGGCCGCACCGAAGTGCCGCAGATCGTCGATTGGTACATGAACGGCAAGATCGAAATCGACCCGATGATCACCCACACAATGGGTCTGGAGGACATCAACAAAGCCTTCGACCTGATGCACGCGGGCGAGAGCATCCGGAGCGTCATCGTTTATTGAGTGGGTGATAGCGCTGTGCTATCATGAGGCATGGGACAGATACTGATCCGAAATCTGGACGAAGACGTCGTCGCCGAGCTCAAGCGCAAGGCGTCAGCTGCCGGAACGTCGCTGGAACAGTTCATGCGTGACATGTGTCGCCGCGAAACGACGAGCGACATGGATAGCTACTTCCGGACACGCGACCTGCTCGTGTCCAAGATGACGCAAAAGCCGTCCGTGGACCCGGCCGAGATGATACGGCGTTCGCGGGACGAGCGGGGTCGCTATATCTACGAACTCTCTGTGCTCGGCGAAGCGACTTTCGATCCAGACGATGCGTAGCGCCGACGCCGTCTTCGACACGAGCGCCGTATTGCGAAGCCTGTTCAAAGGGCCGAACTTCGAAAACGCAGACACGCTGCTGAGAGCGTTCAGGCCAGTCCTGCCGAATTTTGTGCGTTACGAGGCGTCCAACGTTCTTCGGACAATGGTCCGGGCCGACAGACTGGGCAAGGACGAAGCGCGCAGCCTCTTCCAGCTGATTCTGTCGACCTTCGAATTCGTCGACGATGCCGACCTTCTCCCAAAGGCGCTCGCTCTCGGTCTGACTTACCGACATGGCACATACGACATGCTCTTCGTGGCCTGTGCGGAGAAGTTCGGCATTCCTCTCGTCACGGCGGACAAGCGCTTGGCGGTGCTGGCCGACGAAATCCTCTCAACAGACGTCTATGACGTAAACCTGTCGGACCAGCCTTTGTGATGAAAACCCTCTCTACCACCCGCGCCCATGGCGGCACGCAATCCGTTCATTCCCACGCGTCCGCGTCTACCGGCACGGAGATGACGTTTTCCGTCTTCACGCCGCCCCAGACCCAAGAGAACGGCGGTCCGTTTCCGGTGCTGCTCTACCTGTCCGGCCTGACTTGCACCCATGCCAATGTGACGGAGAAGGGCGAGTTCCGGGCGGCTTGCGCGGAAGCGGGCATTGCGTTCGTCGCGCCGGATACGTCGCCGCGCGGGGAGGGCGTGCCGGACGATGAGGAGTACGATTTCGGGCAGGGTGCGGGCTTCTACGTCGATGCCACGCAGGCCCCATGGTCGGAGCATTTCCGGATGCGCAGCTACATCGAAGACGAGCTGCCCGCGCTGCTGGCGGAGCAGTTCCCGCAGCTCGACATGGACCGGCTCGGCATCACGGGTCATTCCATGGGTGGACACGGGGCGCTCACGATCGCGTTGCGCAATCCGGGCCGCTACAAATCCGTCTCCGCCTTCGCGCCCATCGTTGCGCCCAGCCAGGTGCCGTGGGGCGAGAGAGCGTTGGGCGGTTATCTAGGCGAGGACCGGACGGCCTGGCGTGCGCACGATGCAGTTGCCCTGATCGAGGACGGCGCGCGCGTGGCCGAAATCCTCGTCGATCAGGGGACAGCCGACAGCTTCCTCGAAGAACAATTACGGCCTGAGCTATTGAAGACTGCTTGCGAAGACGCCGGGATCGGCCTGACCCTGCGGATGCAGAACGGCTACGACCACTCCTACTATTTCATCGGCAGTTTCATGGCGGACCATGTGCGCTGGCACGCGGAGCGGCTCACTCGGGCGTAGCGATCCGCCGCACACTGGCGAAGAGAGCGTCGTGCTCGGCACGCTCATCCGCCGTGGGTTCCGTCCGCTCGCCGGAGGCAGGCCGCAGCGACAGGGCCAGCGTTAGGCCGTTGAGCGTGTACCACTGCTCGATCCGCCCCTCGGCCCGGCCGTAATCGCCGTAGCGCATTCCCGGCACGCCGTTGGTCGAAACGGGCTTGGCGGTCAGTCCCGGCTCGCGGGCTTCGAAGGCGCGCCGGCTGAGATCATGCAGCCCGTCGACGGGATCGAGGCTTGCAACAATCTCGAAGCGGCCCAGCCGGACGTGCCAGCGCGTGCCCACGCGCATGTTGGAAAAGAGCGGGCTGGGCGAGGCGACATGCGCCTCCAGCTCCGCCCGGTCGGGCAGGTCGATCTCGAACCAGGCGAATTCGGCAGTGTACATGCGGACGCCCTTAGCGTCAGAAGCCATCGGTGAACACATCCCAGATGCGGCAGAAAACCCAGAAGGCCGCAAGGCACGCCAGTCCGATCAGGACCGCGACGCCCACACGGCCCGCGCCCGTCACCGCGAAGACAGGCAGAACGGCATAGGACAGCGTGGCCGAGCCCAGAAACACAACCAGTTGCAGAAGAGCGGTCAGCGCATTGAAGACCCGCGCGACGGCGCGCCCCGCGCTCTTCCTGTTTGGCGCGTCGGTCATCCGCGCTCTTCTTCCGTATTCAGCAGGCCATCCGCGACACGCTTCAGGGCCGCCGGGTCTTCGAACACGTCCAGCAAGCGGATCATGCGGTCGCGCGTTTCCGCTTCGGTCGCATCCTTCGGATCCTGCGCCTCGATGGCTTCCAACAAAGTCCGGGCGCGCGGCAACAATGCCGGGTCCTCCATGACGATCAGGGAGAAGGCGTAGTTGCCCATGACGACGATGTCGTCGGGCCGGGCGGCCACGGCGGCGTCGTAGCGCGCCAGCCCGTCCTGCAGCGACGCGCCGAAGCGTCCGTCGCCGGCCGCGCGCACAATGCCCAGATGCCAGGCGCCGTAGAGCGCGTCCGCCCGGCCATCGTCCGGTGAGGCGGCGGCGAAACGGTCGATGGCACTTTTCGTCTTGCCGACCAGCCCACCCATGAGGATGCGCAAGGGGCTG
>CAYULR010000294.1:0-3498 GCA_964445685.1 uncultured Algimonas sp. | reverse complement strand
GCTGCGTGCCGCCAATGCCGGGAATGTCGCCGTGGTTGATTTCCGGCTGGCCGAAATTGGCGGTATCGGAGGCGATGATGAAGTCGCACATCATCGCCAACTCGCACCCGCCGCCCAGCGCGTAGCCGGACACGGCGGCGATGATGGGCTTGCGGAAACGCTCGATGGAGCAGTGGTTGGCCTCGAACCGGTCGGATTTGTAGATGGCGAGATATTCGTCCTCGACCATTTCCTTGATGTCGGCTCCGGCGGCAAACGCCTTGTCGTTGCCCGTCAGGATCACGCAGCCGATCCCGTCATCGGCTTCCAGCTCGGCCAGGGCCGCGGCGACCTCGCCCATCATCTCCGCGTTCAGCGCGTTCAGCGCCTTGGGACGGTTCAGGCGGATCGTGGCGACGCGCCCGTCCTTGTCCAGTTCGATCAGCTCGTAGGCCATTCGTGTCTCTCTTCCATGTCGATTTCGCCGCCGCGCTTAGCGAACCGGAGGGCGCGCGGCTAGGGGAAGAGGCGCTTAGCGCTGGCAGGTGCGGCAGTGGAACGTGCTGCGCCCGCCCTGCACGCGGCGCGATACGGGCCGTTCGCAGCGCACGCAGGGCTCGCCTTCGCGGCCGTAGACGGCGAAGCGGTGCTGGAAATATCCCAGCGCCCCGTCCGCCTGGCGGTGGTCGCGCAGGCTGGACCCGCCCGCCTCGATCGCTTCGCCCAGCACGTCCTTGACGTGACCGACGAGGTCTTCCGTTTCCGCGACCTTCAGCCGTCCCGCCGCGCGGCCCGGACTGATGCCCGCCCGGAACAGCGCCTCGCAGACATAGATGTTGCCCAGGCCCGCCACGACCCGCTGGTCGAGCAGGGCGATCTTGATCGGGGATTTCTTGCCCTTCAGCGCGGCCCGCAATTGCGGCGCGCTCCAGCCGTTGGACAGGGGTTCCGGCCCGATGCCGTCCAGCCGGTAGGGCTCATTCGCGCCGACCAATTCCATGAAGCCGAAGCGGCGGGGGTCGTTATAGGTGACGGTGTTGCCGTCCTCCGTCGTGAAGACGACGTGGTGGTGCTTGGGGTCCGCGTCGTGTGCGTGGGTGAAGTCGGCGAGCTGTTCGCCGCCGAGCACGAAGCGTCCGCTCATGCCCAGATGCATGAAGAGCCGCTCGCCCGAGGTCAGGTCCGCCTGCAGGAACTTGGCCCGGCGGGACAGTTTTTCGATGCGTTGGCCTTCGAGGCGCGCGGCGAAGTCGTCCGGGAAGGGAAAGCGCAGGTCCGGGCGGTTCAGCTGAACGTGCGTGATGGTCCGTCCTTCCAGGACGGGCGCAAGGCCGCGCCGGACGGTTTCGACTTCGGGGAGTTCTGGCATGGCGCCCATATAGGCGCGCGGGCGCGATTGGCGAAGGGTCCGGCTGCCTAACGGGAGCGGTTTGTGGTCCTGGTGCGTTTCTGGTATGCACAACCACCGAAAACAGAGAGGTCATCCCATGAAGAAAACCGCCATCGCCGCCGCATTGATCGCCGGACTGGGGCTTTCCATGCCCTCTTTCGCTGCGCCGGCCCATAGCTCCGTCGGCAACGGCGCGAACTCTTCACCCGTCCTTCCGCTCGCCCCGAACAGTTCGGACGCTGTCATCTTCAACCGGGCCAACAGCCTGCAAGGCCGCTTCCTGGACGGGAGCGAGACGGCGACCTTCTTCTTCAGAAAGGGCGTGCGCGCCTTCGATGCGGGCGAGCTCGACAAGGCCGAAGAGGCCTTTCGGGCCTCCCTGCGCGCGGACGGGCTGGACAGGCTCTCGCTGCATTACCTGGTCATCATCAATGACCGGCAGGGCGACGAGGGATCGGCCCGCGACTATGCGGACCGCTATTTCGCATTGGCCGGCTAACGCCCGGACACGATTCTGGCGCTAAGGCCGCCCCGCTTCGAAGCGGGGCGGCTTTTTTCATTTTGCGGCGTCGCGTTCGCAGGAGGCCCGGACTTTCTCCGGCGTGTTCAGCCACCCTTTGCCGTAGGTCGGGAAGCGGCTGCCGAGCTCGGTGCGTGTCTCGATGCATTCCGCGATTTCCTGCGCGCGCGTCGGGTTCGGGGTCGACTTCGCGAACTCCCGCATCCGGTTGCCCGCGACCATGCCGTAGGCAGAGGCGACGCGGCTTTCCAGGGGAATGTCTTCGGACGCCATGAGGCCTTCGATGTTGCGTTCGGAGGTCTGCGCTTCGCGCGTCAGGTCCGCCCCCGGATAGCAGTAGAGCGTGTAGGGGCCGCCGATCAGCGCGGGCGACCGCCCGGACAGCTTCACCGGATAGGCCGACAGCCTCGCCCGCTTTGCGATGCGCGCTTCGCAGCCATCGACTTGCGGGGACAGCGCGGCGGCGGCGGCATCATCCAGGGGCGTCTCGACGGGTTTGCCGGACGCGTCGGTGATCTTCAGGGTCAGGGTCCCCGTGTCGGACAGCAGCCAGACATGGTTTTCCATAAGCGAGCCGAAGTTGGGCCCACGCCATTCCGTCACATAGGTGTCCGGTTGCTCGCCGGAGGCCACGGCGTCGAGACGGGCCTGCAACTCTTCCATGTAGGCCGCGTCGGCATTCGGAATCATCTTCAGCAGGACGGACGGTGCGCCCGACCGGACTGCAGGGCGCGCCGGGGCGGCTTCGGCCGTCCTGACGGGGTCTGCGGTCACGGTTGCACTGTCCGGCGACGCAGCGGCGGCAGGCTCGGACGGCTCCGCCGGGCTGCTCTCGGGCAAGGACGCCGCGGGAGCCGGGGCCGGAGTCGGTCTTAGAGACAGCGCTGGGGTCGGGACGGCTTCGGCCGCAGGCTCGGGCGCTTCCTTGGCCTGCAGGCTGATGGGGGCCGACAAGGCGAGCGCGAAGAGCGCAAGGCCGGTCGAGAGGCCGTAGGCGCGTTTTGTGGAGTGGGACATGTTCAGTCTCCTGATGCGGTCCGTCAGGTCGTGGCCCATGCCGAGAGCAAGGGCGGGCGAGGGTGACGGATGAGTGGTCTCGGACATTCTGGGGCTCCTACCGGGCCGCGAGGGCGATGGGTGCGTGCGGGCGGGACTTAGCGGCGCGCAGGAGGGTCTGGGCGTAGGTGGCGGCCTGTTCGGGCCGGTGCGGCAGGCGTTTCAGCACGGCGGCGTCGCAGGCGGATTCCTGGTCGGCGCGGAAGGCCCGGGCCGCGACATGCGCCAAAGGGTTGGGCCAGTTCAGCGCCCGCACGACCAGGGCCAGCAGGGCGGCCGGCAGGTCCTGCCGCCGAACGTGGACGAATTCATGGAGCAGCGCGATGACGATCTGCTCGTCCGTGAACCGCTCCGACACATCGGACGGCAGCAGCACGACGGGCCGCAGCAGCCCCGTCACGCACGGGCCCAGCCCGCCCTTGTGCAGGCGGAGGCGCGGCAGGCGGCGCAGGCCCGCAGCCTCGCGGGCCGCATCGGCCAAGGGCGCGAGGTGCTCGGGCATGGGATCGGAATGAGCGCTCAACGTCGCGAGAAAGCGTCCTTGCCGCGCAAG
>CAYULR010000293.1:0-3504 GCA_964445685.1 uncultured Algimonas sp. | reverse complement strand
CCTCCGCCCAGCTCGCCCCTTCCGGGGGCTTGGGCGCTTTGAGCAGGCTGTCGGTCTTGGCCTTCACGGCCATGGAGAAGGCCAGCATCTGGCCGTCGGGCGACCAGACAAGACCTTCGGGCGCGTCGTCGAAACGGCCGACCAGCGCCTGCCGCCCGGACTCCAGATAGTGAACGTAGAGCTCCGTGCGTCCGTCCACCTTGGTCGTGTAGGCGATGCGTGTTCCATCCGGCGACCAGCGGACCGACTTGTACTTCCCGCGATCGGCCAGCAGGGGTTCGTGCGTGCCGCCGTCCAGATCGGCGATCCAGACATGCGACCGCGTCCGGTCGGTCATGATGTCATTGAACTTGCGCAGATAGAGCGCCTGCGTCTCATCGGGTGAAATGCGCGGTTCGTCCGCCCATTCGAGCTCGAACACGTCCTCGGCCGTGAACCGTCGCAGATCGTCCTGCGCGACGGCGGGCGCCGCCAGTCCGGAGGCAATCATCGCGAGAACAAGAAGACGCCGCATGGGAGACCTTTCAAGGAGAGCAAGCTCCGCCCCGCTACCGCCAAAGACAGGCCAAGGGCAAGCTCGCTGGGCCAACGCCCTCGAAATAGGGCGTGGCTCTCTTGCCACAGCCGGGACAGAACCCAGATAGGAGGAAAGGACGGGACGCGCTCAACGCGTTTGCCGCAACTCTCTTTGTGAAAGCGGGACCATGATGATCTGGGTGCTGTTCGGATTGATGGCGATCGGCCTGGCGCTCTACATCGCGCCGGTCTTCCTGGGGGCGGTCGACGCGCCGGTCGACGCGGAACTGGCCGACTATCTCGCCCAGATCGACACCATCGAAGCGGATGACAGCCTGTCCTCCGAGAACCGCGACGCCGCCCTCGCCACGTTGAAACGCCAGGTCCTGAAGCGCGAACGCGCGACCACGCGCGGCGCCCGGCCCGGTCTGGCGTTCGCGACCTTGGGAGCGCTGGGCGTGATGGGGGCGGGCATCTACATGGCCGAGGGCCGTCCCGACCTGACTGGACAACGCGGCGGCGGCGCGACTGTAGAAGCTCCCGCGCCGGGGCCCGACGCGGATGTGGCGCAATTGATCGCACAGCTGGAAGAACGCCTGCAAGGCGACAGCGCGGACGACCCCAATGGCTGGGTGCTCTACGCGCGCAGCCTGATGGGCCTCGGACGGTTCGAGGACGCCTTGCGCGCCTATGACCGCGTCGTGGCGCTGACCGACCAGAACCCGGACGCGGTGGAGGAACGGGACCGCGCCCGCGCCTTCGTCGCGCAACGCGGTGCAGGCGCGCCGCCTGCCCTCGACGCACGCCCGCAACGTGGCCCCACGGCACAGGATGTGCGCGACGCGGACGCGATGAGCGAGACCGACCGCGCGGCCATGATCCAGGGCATGGTGGACGGCCTGGCCGCCCGGCTGGAAAGCTCACCCGACGACCCGGCCGGATGGGCGCGGCTGATCCGCGCGCGGCAGGTTATGGGTGACGCGGGACAGGCCGCGCGCGACGTTCAGACCGTGCGCGAGCTCTATGCGGACCAGCCTGAAACGCTCGCGCAGATCCTCACCAGTGCGGAGTGGGACGGCTAGCTCGTAGCGTGCTTCCCTTCCCGGAATGCCGATGCCGGCGTCCGCCTCGGCCCATCATGCCCCACCCTGAAACCCCTCTTTGCATTCGAATGCAAATGCGCTAGCGAAGGCTGGCAATTCGGGACGGGATGACATGGCGACTTACCTGAAACACGGCATCGATGCCGACACGAAGATGAAATCCGACGCGCGCGTCCGGAAGACCGTCGAGGATATCCTGGCGGATATCGAAGCGCGCGGCGATGCCGCCGTCCGGGATTATTCCGCACAGTTCGACAGCTGGTCCCCGGACGATTTCCGCGTCAGCCCGGAACAGATCGAAGCGTGCTACGCGGCGCTGTCCGATCAGGAAAAGTCCGACATCGCCTTCGCGCAGACGCAGGTCCGGAACTTCGCCCAGATACAGCGCGACTCGATGAAGGATGTCGAGGTGGAGACCCATCCCGGCGTCATTCTGGGCCACAAGAACGTGCCGGTGAATGCGGCCGGATGTTACATTCCTGGCGGGAAATATCCGCTGATCGCTTCGGCGCACATGTCGGTCGTCACGGCCAAGGTGGCGGGCGTGCCGCGCGTCATCGCCTGCGCGCCGCCTTTCGAAGGCCGCCCTCACCCCGCCATCGTCGTCGCCATGGACATGGCCGGCGCGGACGAGATCTATTGCCTGGGCGGTGTCCAGGCCGTGGGCATGATGGCCATCGGTACGGAAAGCTGCCCGCCCGTGGACGTGCTGGTCGGTCCCGGCAATGCCTATGTCGCGGAAGCCAAACGCCAGCTTTTCGGACGGGTCGGGATCGATCTGTTCGCGGGCCCCACGGAAACGCTGGTCATTGCGGACGAAACGGTCGACGGCGAAATCTGCGCCGCCGACCTTCTCGGCCAAGCCGAGCACGGACCCACCTCCCCGGCCGTCCTGATCACCAATTCGCGCAAACTCGCCGAAGACACGATCGCGGAGGTCGAACGCCAGCGCAACATCCTGCCGACGGGCGGCATCGCCGGGCAGGCCTGGGATGATTACGGCCAGGTGATCCTGTGCAAGGACTATGAGGAAATGGTCGAAATGGCCGACTACGTCGCCTCCGAACACGTCCAAGTCATGACGAAGGACCCGGATTATTTCCTGGAGAACATGACCAATTACGGCGCGCTGTTCCTCGGCGTGGAAACGAACGTCGCCTACGGGGACAAGGTCATCGGCACGAACCACACGTTGCCCACCAACAAGGCCGCGCGCTATACGGGCGGGCTCTGGGTCGGGAAGTTCCTGAAGACCTGCACCTACCAGAAACTGACCGAAGAAGGCTCGGTCATGATGGCTGAATATTGCTCGCGCCTCTGCGCGATGGAGGGCTTTGCCGGACACAAGGAGCAAGCCGACATCCGGCTGCGCCGCTTTGCCGGAATGAACGTGCAGGGTCTGGAGAGCCTGCCTCTCCCGCGCGACGCCGAAGCCTAGCCATGTCCACCGCTGCCCTGCAGGAGGCCAAACAGCGTGTCCGCGCGATGGTGCAGGCCGTCGACGCGGACCCGGACGCGCTTACAAACCACGTCGCACCAACTTATCGCTGGCGCGGCGTCCACCCTTTCTACGAACTGTCGGGAGCGGACGCGGTCCAGCAGAACTTCCTAGGGCCGCTCCACGCAAGCCTGACCGCTTGCCACAGGCGCGAAGACATATTCTTCGCAGGGTACAATCAGCACGCTGACCATGAGATCTGGACCTGTTCGCGCGGGTCTTTCATGGGTTTGTTCGACAGGGATTTTGTCGGTATTCCCGCTCACGGAAAAACGGTCTGCCTTCCCTATGCCGAATTCAATAAATTTGATCCGGCAACGGGAAAGATAGAAGAGACGGCGGTCTTCCTCGATCTGATCGCGCTGCAACAGCAAGTCGGGCTGGATC
>CAYULR010000292.1:0-3563 GCA_964445685.1 uncultured Algimonas sp. | reverse complement strand
GACGCGCCGCTGCGCGGAGGTTTGCGACGAACGATTTCATCGTTCTTAGACCCCTTACGGGGACGCAAACCTGTGGGGCTAGAGTAGAGGTGCGCGCCGCCCTTCGGCCAGTGTCACGCTCTGGGGCTAGATTTGGGGTTAGCGTTCCGCTAACGGGCTCGTGGGCCACGCCTCCCCACTGAGGCGCACTTCGATGGCGTACAAAAACGCGCCGGTGGAGAACATGATGACGACCAAACCCGAGCCGGGGGTCCTGACGGGGTCCGCGACGGCGACCTCTTCCCCTATCCGAAAACCGTCCGCCAAGCCGAAGGACCCGCGCTTTTCCGCCGGGCCGACGCGCAAGCGTCCGGGCTGGACGCTAGACGCGCTGTCCGACGCCGCGCTCGGCCGCTCCCATCGGTCCGCGCTGGGCAAGGCCAAGCTGAAGGAGGTCATCGACCTCACGCGCGAAGTCCTGCAGGTGCCGGACGATTACCGCATCGGCATCGTACCAGCATCCGACACGGGCGCGGTCGAAATGGCCATGTGGACCATGCTCGGCCCCAAGCCCGTCATCGTCGCGGCGTGGGAGAATTTCGGACAGGCCTGGATCGTGGATGCGGAGCAGCAACTGCCCCTCGACGAACTGACTTTGCTGACCGCCGACTACGGACAGCTTCCGGACTTTTCCGCCTATGACGGATCGCAGGACCTGGTCTTCACGGCCAACGGAACGACGTCCGGCGTGAAGGTCGCGGATTACAGCTTCATTCCCGAAGACCGTTCTGGCGTGACAATTTGTGATGCGACTTCAGCGGTTTACGCCCAGAACCTCCCGTGGTCGAAGCTGGATGCGGTTACTTACTCCTGGCAGAAAGTCATGGGCGGCGAGGCCGCGCACGGCATGATCATCCTGTCGCCGCGCGCCGTGGAGAGGCTGGAGTCGCACACGCCGAGCTGGCCCGTCCCGAAGATTTTCCGCCTAACCAAAGGCGGCAAGCTCATCGAGGACATCTTTGAAGGCGCGACCATAAACACGCCGTCGCTTCTGTGTGCCGAGGACCATCTCGACGCGCTGAACTGGGTGAAGGCCAATGGCGGGCTGAAAGGCATGCAGGACCGCGCGGACCGCAACGCGCAGACCATCTGGGACTGGGTGGCGGAACGCGATTGGATCGCCAACCTCTGCGAGGATGACGAGAAGCGCTCCAACACCGGCGTGTGCCTGAAGATCGTGGACGCGCGCGTCGCAGCCCTGCCCAAGGACGAGCAGGCTGCTTTTGCGAAATCCATCGTCGGGTTGCTGGCGCAAGAAGGCGTCGGCCTCGACTTCGGTGCGTACCGCACCGCGCCTCCGGGCTTCCGCCTCTGGGTCTCCGGCCTGTGCGAGCACGGCGACGTGGAAGCGATTCTCCCCTGGCTCGACTGGGCCTTCGAGACGCAGGTCGCGACACTCTGATTCCCCTCGCCCGGGCACGGCCCGGGGTCTTCCCCAATTCCCTCTCGCACCCGGTTGGGCGTGAGAGCCGCTGAAAGTTACACTCATGCCCAAAGTTCTCATCGCAGACAAAATGAGCAACCGCGCCGTGGAGGTCTTCAAGGCCCGAGGCGTGGACGTCGACGTCATCACCGGCCTGTCCAAAGACGAGCTGATTGACATCATCCACGACTATGACGGCCTCGCCGTGCGCTCCTCCACCCGCCCGGATGCCGAGATCATCGGCCAGGCGACGAAGCTGAAAGTCATCGGCCGCGCAGGGATCGGCGTGGACAATATCGACATCAAGGCCGCGACCGACCGCGGCGTGGTCGTCATGAACACGCCCTTCGGCAACGCCATCACGACGGCCGAACACGCCATCGCCATGCTGTTCGCCGCCGCGCGCCAGATCCCCAAAGCGTCCGAGCGCACGCAGAACGGCGAATGGCCGAAGAGCGACTACAAGGGCACCGAACTGTTCAACAAGACGCTCGGCGTCATTGGCTGCGGCAATATCGGCGCGCTGGTCGCGGAACGCGCGCTCGGCCTGAAGATGAAGGTCATCGCCTTCGATCCCTACCTGACCGAAGAGCGCGCCGTGGAGCTCGGCGTGCAGAAAGTGGAGCTGGACGAGCTGTTCCAGCGCGCGGACGCCATCACGCTGCACACGCCGCTGGTCGAAAGCACGCGTAACATCGTGAACCGCGAGCGCCTCGGCATGACCAAGAAAGGCGTCATCCTGGTGAATTGCGCGCGCGGGGGTTTGGTCGATGAAGAGGCGTTGAAGGACGCGCTGGAAGCGGGCCATGTGCGCGCAGCCGCGCTCGACGTCTTCGCCGTGGAGCCCGCTAAGGAACACGCCCTGTTCGGCACGCCCGGCTTCATCGCCACGCCGCACCTCGGCGCATCCACCAACGAGGCACAGGAAAACGTCGCCGTTCAGGTCGCGGAGCAGATGGCGGACTATCTGCTGACCGGCGCGATCAGCAACGCCATCAACACGCCGTCCATCACGGCCGAAGAAGCCCCGCGCCTGAAGCCGTGGGTCGATCTGTCGGACAAGCTGGGCACGATGATGGGCCAGTTGCTGCACGAACCCGCAAAGTCGATCCAGATCACCTACAAGGGCGAGATCACGCAGCTGAACACCAACCCGATGAGCGCGGCCGCCCTCGCCGGGATGCTCAAGGCCGCCATGCCGGAGGTCAACATGGTCAGCGCGCCCGTGCTCGCCAAGGAACGCGGCATCGAGCTGACGGAAAGCTACATCGACGAGGCGGAACGCGCCGACAGCCTGATCCGCATCACGGTGGAGACCAGCGCCCGCAAGTTCGCCATCGTCGGCACCATTTACCGTGGCGAGCCGCGCATCGTGCGCCTGTTCGGCGTACCCATGGACGCGGCGTTCGAACCGACCATGATCTACGTGCGCAACGACGACAAGCCGGGCTTCATCGGCGAAGTCGGACGGCTGCTCGGCGAAGCGAAGGTGAATATCGCCAACTTCCATCTGGGCCGGATGAGCGAAGGCGGCGAGGCGGTGTGCCTGATCAGCGTGGACGGGGTCGTGAGCGACGAGACGGTCGCGGCGATCGAGGCAATTGACCAGGTCAAGATTGTTGATCGGGTCTCACTCTAAGCTGGCGGCTATATAGTACCGCTCCCGCCGACTTGATCGGCGGGTCCATCTCCGAAGGCTCCTGCCAGATGCAACGGCAGGAGATGGGCAGGCCGGTCAAGCCGGCCTGAGCGGTAAATTCGAGGGACTGTCCCCGGCATTTATTGCCGGGGCCTGTTTTCCAATATCCTCACAAGTGGTGTCTTGTGAACAAGCCATCGACCAGACCCCGGCAATAAATGCTGGGGACCGCGTACTGACTGGCTTGTAGCGACTACAACCGCTCTACCACCGCCGCCATCGCATCCAGCGTATCGCTGCCCAGCTGTGCGGACCTGTTCCCGTCCCAGCCGCGCACCGCATCCGGCGCGTTCGCATTGTCCTTGAACGGCATTTCCAGCGTCATGGCGAGGCATCCGTACCGTGCGGCCAGCGCGTTGGTGCAGATGCTCATATTCGCCTTGCCCGGCTGCGTCAGCGGAT
>CAYULR010000291.1:0-3589 GCA_964445685.1 uncultured Algimonas sp. | reverse complement strand
GGCGCGGCCTCCTCGAGAGCATCGGCGCTTTTTGTCAGGATAGTCGCACGTTTGGCCGCATCAGCCGACCAGGGTTTCGCGCGCTCAATAGCAGCCGTGGTTTCCACCGCGTCCGCGAAATCTACAGTTCCAACGACCTCAGATGGGTTGGCAGGATTTGTGATCTGAATGCTGGAGCCGTAGGTCCAGACATGGTGGCGAAAGGCCTCTCTGTCTTTGAGAAGTGTTCCGACTGTCACCGGATCCCGAAGATCATAACCGCGACTGTTCGCATGCGGCTTCGTAATCTCCCGCGGGCGCGGCAACAGGGTCTGGCCATCATCGGCGAATGGGTCAGCAATGATCTCTGAAATAGAGACGTCCGAGTCTGTCACCTTGGAGACGAATGAACTATTCGCCCCATTTTCCAACAATCGGCGGACCAGATAGGCGAGCAGGTCTTCATGCTCCCCGACAGGCGCGTAGATGCGCACGGGGCGGTCCAGCTCTTCGCGCAGATAGGCGTGCAGCGCTTCGCCCATGCCGTGGAGGCGCTGAAACTCATAACCAGACTGATCATCGCCCGCGAGTTCCAGGATCGCCGCGACCGTGTGCGCATTGTGCGTCGCGAATTGCGGGTAGAGGTTCGGGCGGTGACCCAGCAGCTTCTCGGCGCAGAGAATATAGTTGCGGTCCGTGTCCGCCTTGGTCTCGAAGACGGGGTAGCGGTCCAGCCCCATCACTTGCGCGCGCTTCACTTCCGTGTCCCAGTAGGCGCCTTTCACCAGCCGCACCATGAGGCGGCGGCCTGTCTCCTCGGCGAGTGCTGCGACCCAGTCGATGACGGCGGGGCTGCGCGTGCCGTAGGCCTGCACGACGAGGCCGAGCCCGTCCCAATTCGCTAGTTGCGGATCGCGCGCGAGCGCATCGACGATGTCGAGATTAAGCTCCAGCCGCTCGCTTTCCTCCGCGTCGATGTTGAAGCCCATGCGCGCGTCTGCGGCCAGCTTGGCGAGCGCCGTCACACGCGGCAGCAGCTCGTCCATCACCCGGTCGCGCTGGAACTCGTCATAGCGCGGGTGCAGCGCCGACAGCTTGACCGAGATGCCGGGGTTTTCCGACACGCGCGCGGAGTTGCAGCGCGCCGACAGGGCGCGGATCGCGGTCTCGTAGTCGCCGTAATAGTCCAGCGCGTCCGGCGCGCTCATCGCCGCCTCGCCCAGCATGTCGTAGCTATATCGGTATTTGCCGGACGAGCGCTTGATCGCGCCCTGGATGCTTTCGCCCAGCACGAACTGGCGGCCCATGATCTTCATGGCTTCGCGCACGGCGCGGCGGATGACGGGTTCGCCCAGGCGCTTGATCATGCCCTTCAGGGTCCGCTTCACCGGCTCTCCGTCGTCGAGCACCCGGCCCGTCATCATCAGTGCCCAGGTGGAGCTGTTGATCAGAGGGCTGGCGGAGCGGCCCAGATGGTTGCCCCATTGGGACGGGGCGATCTTGTCCTCGATCAGGTCGTCCATCGTCTCGTTGTCCGGAACGCGCAGCAGGGCTTCGGCCAAGCACATCAGCGCCACGCCCTCATCCGTGGACAGGCCGTATTCGGCCAGCATCAGCTCCATCAGGCCGGGCTTGGAGTCTTCGCGCAGGTGGCGGACCAGCGTGCGCGCGCGGTCCTGCACCCGGCCCCGCAGCTCTGCCGCGTTCAGCGATGAGGACGCAGGCAGCGTCGCCGTCGTGTGGTGGACCTGCTGGCGGATGGCATCGCGGAGAGCTGTCATTCTCCGGGCCTATATCATCGGCACAGCCCTGTCGCGCGCAGCAGAACTGAAACCGCGCAAATTCGTTGCTTCCAATCCCCGGAACCCCGCTGCTAGGAACACGCTCATGCCCAAAGCCCCCACATCCCCCCGCACCCTCATCATCGGCGCGTCCCATGCCGGATCGCAGGCCGCCGTGAGCCTGCGCCAGGCCGGATATGAAGGCGCGATCACGCTGGTCGGCGACGAAGCCGTCGCGCCCTACCACCGCCCGCCCCTATCCAAGGACTACCTGTCCGGAGAACGCGGAGAGGAGGACATATTGTTGCGGCCCGAAGCGAGCTACGCAGCCTCCGGCATCGAGCTGCGCCTGGGCACGCGCGCGGGCGCCATCGACCGCGACAGGAAATGCGTCACCACGACGGACGGGGACGAGATGCTCTACGACAGTCTCGTGCTGGCCACGGGCGCGCGGGTGCGCCACCTGCCCATTCCGGGCGCGGACCTGCCCAATGTCTTCTATCTGCGCGATTCCCGCGACGTGGACGCCATCCGGGCGCGCGTCGAACCGGGCGCACGCGCCGTCATCATCGGCGGGGGCTATATCGGGCTGGAAACGGCGGCGTCCTTGCGCAAGCGCGGAATGGAGGTCAGCCTGCTGGAGGCCCAGCCGCGCATCCTGCAACGCGTGACATCCGAGATCATGAGCGACTTCTACCGCCGCATTCACACCGAAGAAGGCGTGGACATCGTGGAGGACTGCATGGCGTCGTCCATCACACAGAACGGCGACGGGCTGTCGGTCGAGACCTCCTGCGGGCGGAGCTACGACGCGCATATGGTGGTCATCGGCATCGGCGTGATCCCGAACACGGAGCTCGCAGAATTTGCAGGGCTCGACATCGCCGACGGCATCTCGGTCAACGCCTATTGCCAGACGTCGGACCCGGACATCTACGCGATCGGCGATGTAAGCCACCACCACAACCCGCTCTATGACCGCCGCTTGCGCCTGGAGTCCGTGCCCAACGCGACAGAGCAGGCCAAGACGGTCGCTGCGCACATAACGGGCACACCCAAGCCCTACGACGCCCTGCCCTGGTTCTGGTCGGACCAGTTCGACCTGAAGCTCCAGATCGCGGGCCTGTCGGACGGCTTTGACTCGGTCGTGCTGCGCGGCGACCCGGAGGCAGGGCGCAGCTTCGCCGCCTACTATTTCGACGCGGACCGCCTGCTGGCCGTGGACGCCGTCAACGCGCCGCGCGATTTCATGATGGCGAAGATGGCCCTGTCCAAGGGCAGGACGCTCGACCGCGAGGCGCTGCCGGGCGCGGGCGACAAAGACCTCAAGTCGCTTCTCCGGTAGGTGCAGCTCGACCTGTTCACTCCCGTGCCGGACGACTTCTGGGACGGCGCGACCTTGGTTGCGCCGCCGGAGGTCGAACTGGCCCGCATCGAACGCGCGCTCGGCGTGGCGGAAGACGTGTTCCGCCGCACGGGCCACAACCGCAACCACGCCGCCTACCGCCTGATGGTGAAACTCAGAAAGCAGCGCGCGGCCCTGCGCGCCTCCAACGACCCGTGATCGAACTGCACTTCACAGCACCGCTCTGGCTCTGGAAAGGGGACAGCGCCTGGCACTTCGTGACCGTGCCGCAGGACGCGTCCGACACGCTGCGGTCCTTCGCGCCCGACGCCAAGCGCGGCTTTGGATCGGTCAGAGTCGGCGTGAGCATCGGCGAGACACGCTGGCAGACCAGCGTCTTCCCGGACAAGAAGAGCGGATGCTACCTCCTGCCGGTCAAGAAAGCGGTACGGACCGCCGAAGGGCTGAGCGCGGGCTCCGAGGC
>CAYULR010000290.1:0-3619 GCA_964445685.1 uncultured Algimonas sp. | reverse complement strand
CGATCAACTCGACCTCGTCCAGCAGGCCCGCTTCGGACAGGCGGTCTTTGACCAGCCACATGGTGAAAGGCGTGGCGTAGACGGGGCACTTCAGGCGTGGCCACAGACGGGCTAGCGCGCCCATATGGTCCTCGTGGGCGTGGGTCAGGACGATGCCCAGCAGATCGCCCCGGCGTTCTTCGATGAAGGCTGTGTCGGGCATGATAATGTCCACACCCGGCGTGTCGGCATTGCCGAAGGTCACGCCCAGATCGACGATCACCCATTTCCGCTTGCCCGGTTTGCCGTGGCCGAACAGGTTCAAGTTCATGCCGATTTCGCCGGACCCGCCCAGCGGAAGGAAGACGAAGTCTTTGTCGATGTCTGTTTTAGCCATGTGAGCCATTCAGTTTCCAGATTTCCAGCAACCCGCGAATGGTAAGGTCACCGTCGAAGTGCTGGATCGTTTCGCTTGCCCCTTCGAAAAGGCTGGCAACGCCTCCGGTTCCCACAACGGTGAAGTCACGGCCATCCTCCGCGAGGATACGTCGCACCAAACCGTCGATAAGACCGATGTAGCCCCAGAACACACCGCTCTGCATGGCGGAGACCGTGTCCTTGCCCACGACCTGATCCGGCTTCCGGATCGCGATCCGTGGCAGTTGCGCCGCCGCTTCGTGCAGAGCCCGCATGGACAGGTTGATGCCCGGCGCGATGATGCCGCCTTCGAAATAGCGGTCACCGGAGACGATGTCGAAGGTCGTGGCGGTGCCGCTGTCGATCAGGATGAGCGGACCCTCGTAGCGGACGGCCGCGCCCAATGCATTGACCAACCGGTCGGCTCCGACCTGCGCCGGATTGTCCAGCCGGACCTTCACACCGAGATCGACATCGGCTTCGCCGACGATGATAGGCTCGACGTTCATGTGGCGTCGGACGAGGTTGCGGAGGTTGAAGAGCGATTGCGGAACGACCGTCGAGATGACGCAGTCGGAGATTGCCTTGAAGTCCAACCCCGCCATGTTCATCAACTGATAGAACCAAACCGCGAATTCGTCCGCCGTGCGGGCCGGATCGGTCGCGATGCGCCATTGCCCCGCCCAGTCTTCGCCGTCATGGATGGCAAAGAGCGTGTTCGTGTTACCGGTGTCGATGACGAGGAGCATAGCGTCAGCCGAATGACACGTCGCCCGCGTGAACGCGAGTCTTCGCCCCGTCGGGCAGGACAAGTTCGAGTGAGCCGTCCGGCCCCATCCCGGAAAGCGTCCCCGTCAGCCCATTGACCGACACGGCCTCGCCCAGACGGTGCGCCTTGGCGAGCCAGGCTTCTCGAAGCGGCGAGAAGCCGTCCCGCTCCAATCGGTCGATCCAGCCCATCAGATGCGCGGACAAGGTGGCAAGGACGGCCTCGGGTCCTGTGAACATTGGCTCGTCCGCCTGCAGGTCTTCATCCGTCATTTCGGAGAGCAGATCCGTTGCCGGATAAGGCGTGTCGCTGGGGTGCGAAACGAGGTTCATGCCGATGCCGACGAGGAGATGGCTCCCTTCCCGCTCGATCAGGATCCCGCTGATCTTTGCGCCGCCGATCAGAACGTCGTTCGGCCACTTCAAGGTGACGCCTGAGCGGATGCCGTAAGTTTCGAGCGTATCGGCAATGGCGAGTGCGGCCGCAAAGCCCACAAGCGCGGAGCGAGCGGCGTCCAGCGTCGTCGGAAGCAGAGCCGTCGCGAACAGATTTCCCGACGGGCTGCTCCAGGCACGCCCGCGCCGGCCCCGCCCGTCCGTCTGCGAATCGGCCCGGACCCAGAGGGGTCCGGTCTCTCCCACGTCGAGACGGTTGCGGGCTTCGGTCTGCGTGGAGCCGACCGTGTCGAGATGAATAAAGCGCAAGGGCTAGAAGAGCGCGGCGGCCGCGCTTTCGATGATGTTGCGGAACGGCGCGATGGCAAACGGCAGGAAGATCATCAGAACGAGCACCAAGGAAGAGCCAGTCGTGATCCAACGCAGTGAAGACGGAGCCTCGACGAATTCCTGGACCGGTTCGTCGAACCACATCGTCTTGATGACGCGCAGATAGTAGAACGCGGCGATCACGGACGCGACAAGGGCGGCAACGACCAGCCACCACAGCCCGGCTTGCACGGCGGGCCAGAAGGCCAGGTACTTGCCGACGAAGCCCATGAGCGGTGGCATACCCATCAGAGAGAAGAAGAACGCCGTCATAACGATGGCCATGGGGCGGTTCGTCTGGGCCAGGCCCGACAAATCGCTGATCTGCTCGACCATGCCGTTGCGGATCCGCATCTGCAGGATGGCCGCGAAGACACCGACCGACGTCACGACGTAGATCGTCATGAAGGTCAGCATCCCTTGCAGGCCGAAAGCCGTCCCGGCCGCGAGTGGCACGAGCGCGTAGCCCATGTTCGCAATGGACGAATAGGCCATCAGGCGCTTGATGTTGCGCTGGCTCAGCGCACCGATGGCGCCGACGAACATGGACACGAGGGCAAGCGCGGCCACGATCTGCTGCCATTGGTCGAAGATGCCTTCTAGCGGGCCGTAGAGAAGGCGCGCAATCAGGGCCATGGCGGCGAATTTAGGCGCGGAGGCGAAGAAGCCCGTGACGGGTGTCGGGGAGCCTTCATAGACGTCCGGAGTCCACATGTGGAACGGCGCGGCCGAAATTTTGAACGCTAGCCCGCACATCATGAAGACCATGCCGCCGACGACACCGACATTCAGGCCACCGGTCTCGATAGCGGCGGCAATGCCTGCAAAGTCGAGATGTCCCGTAAAGCCGTAGATGAGCGATGCCCCGTAGAGCAGGAAGCCCGACGACAGAGCGCCCAGCACAAAGTATTTCAGACCTGCCTCTGACGCGCGCAGGCTGTCGCGGTTGAACGCCGCCATGATGTAGAGCGCCAAGGCCTGCATCTCGAGGCCGATATAGAGCGACAGCAGGTTGTTCGCGCTGACCATAATGGACATGCCGAGCACGGCGTAGATCATCAGGATGGAGAACTCGAACCGGTCCAGACGTTCCGTCTTGAAGTAAGGGCGCATGAAAACGAGCGCGAGCGCCGCCGTCAGGCCGATGACGAGCTTGGAGTAGTGGGCGAAGTCGTCCACGGCGAGCAGCCCGTTGAAGGACAGGCCTTGCGGACGTCCGAGCAGGAAGCCCATCAGGGCGAAGAGAACAAGCAGGCCGATCGCGATCCAGCGCATCACGTCCGCTTGGCGGTCGCTCTTCACCAGAAGGCTCATCAGCATCACGAGGATCGTCTGGCCGGCGAGCAGGAGCTCCGGCGCCATCAGGGTCAACGCTTGCATCGTCAGTTCACCTCGGCCGGAGTGGCGACGGCAATGGCCGTGTCCGCTTCGAATTCGCTAATCAGCTGCAGGACGCTCGCTTCGGTCACATCCGTCACCAGCGCGGGATAAACACCCAGAATAATCGTGAAGACCGCCAGAATGGCCAGGATGAACCATTCACGTGCCGTCACGTCCGTGATCACGTCCAACTTCTCGTTCACCTGTTCGCCGAAGATCGTCTCGCGGTATAGGTGCAATGCGTACATGGCGGACAGGATCATGCCGATGGCGGCACCGGCCGCGACCCACGGGTTGACCTGGTAGGCCC
>CAYULR010000289.1:801-3629 GCA_964445685.1 uncultured Algimonas sp. | reverse complement strand
TCCTTGAGGATCGGACGAAGGCGTTCCGTCACGCCTAGGCAGAGGCTCTGCTCACCTGAGTCGACTTTCGGGGGGGTCATATCGTTCATTATAGCGATCCTTCTTCTATCTTGATGCGCGCTAGCGCTCCGAGCGCTTCCACACTCTGGTTCATGGTGGCAAACCGTTCATCCTGCGTTTGACCGCGGACATATCTGGCGTGGATTTGCTGGATGATGACGGCAAGCCGCCAGATACCGTATATGAAATGGTAGTGGATGTCGGAGACGTCGTAGCCCGTCTTCTCGCCGTAGCGGTCCGCGAATTCGCGGCGGCTCGGCATGCCCGGCGCAGCCGAAGGCTGGCGGATCATCATCTGCATCGGCGCGGGATCCGCAGCCTCGATCCAGTAGGACAGGGTATTGCCGAGATCCATCAGCGGATCGCCGATCGCGCAGATTTCCCAATCCAGCAGAGCCGCGATCTCGCGCGGGTCGTCCTGGCGCAGAATGGCGTTGTCGATGCGGTAGTCCCCATGCAGCACGCCGACATTGCCGCTCTCCGCCGGCATTTCGTCCTCGAGCCACTTCTGGACGTCTTCGAACCGTGTGATCCCGTCCGTCCAGGCTTTGTCCCAGCGCTTGTTCCAGCCCTTGATCTGGCGTTCCACATAGCCCTCGGGACGGCCGAAATCTTCGAGGCCCAGCGCTTTCCAGTCGAGCGAGTGAAGCTCGGCAAGGGCGTCTATGAAATTGTCGCCCAGCTTCGCCGTATCGTCTTCGCTCCACCCCCAGTCCGATGGGATGTCCTTATGGATCAGCGGGCCATCGACCCGGTCCATGACGTAGAATTCCTTGCCGATGACGTCTTCGTCGTCCGTGTAGAACACCGTGTTCGGCACTTGGTCGAAGGCGGGCTTCAGATCGCGCATGATCCGGTATTCGCGGAACATGTTATGTCCGGCTTTGGGCAAAGGTCCAAACGGCGGACGCCGCAACACGAGCCGACGGTCTGGGTAGTCAATGGCGTAAGTCAGGTTGGAGTTGCCGGACGGATACTGCTTGACCGTCGGGGTCCCGGAGAGGCCGTCGACATTGGCCTTCAGCACCGCGTCCACAGCGGCGATATCGAGACCTTCGCCGTCCCGGACCTCGATCGTTTTGTTCTCTCCAGCCACTAGAGCGTCGCCCCGCCGTCCACGACCGTGCACTGCCCTGTGTAGAAGCTGGCAGCGTCGCTGACCATGAACAGGACAGCGCCGACCATCTCTTCGGGTTGGGCAAAGCGCTTCACGGCCATTGTCATGTCGAGGTATTTTTCGATGCCCGGTGCATTCTTCAACGCGGCAGCCAGCTTTGTATCGACGGGACCTGGCAGTAGCGCATTGACGCGAACGCCCTCACCCTTGGCATCGTCGCTATATTCCTTGGCCATGCCCTGCGTCATCGCGATCAGCGCCGCCTTCGTCATGGCGTAGATGACACGGTTGGCAGCAGGCTGCAGGCCGTCGATGGAGGCCACGTTGACGACCGATCCGCCGCCGTCTTTCTTGAGCATCGGATAGGCCTTGGATGTCAGGAAGTAAGGACCGCGCGTATTGACCGCGAAGGTCTTATCGTATGCGTCTTCCGTTGCGCTGTGAGCGGGTCCGAAATGCGGATTGGTCGCGCCGTTATTGATCAAGATGTCCAGGCGCCCCTGTTCGCGCTGGATCTTCTCCAGCACACGGTCGTGGTGATCCAGCTCGCCCAGATGCAGCTCCGCAAAGCTTGCGCTGCCACCCCTGGCCTTAATGTCGTCTGCGACCTTGGCACAGGCTTCGGCCTTGCGGGATGTGCAGACGACGTGCGCCCCATGCTCGGCCAGGCCGTGCGCAATGGCTTCACCGATGCCGCGCGAGGCTCCGGCAACGAGGGCGACTTTTCCGGTCAGGTCGAAGCGCGACATTACTGGTTCTCCGCGAAGATGTAGGCTTTGGTTTCCTTGAGCTTGGCAAGCATGCGGCGCATTCCGCCGAGCCAGGCATCCGGGTCCGCCGCGCGCGCGACATAGTATTTCTGCGCAATGGGATGCGGGAGCACGAGGAAGCGGTCTTCCTCTATGGCCTTGCGCAGAGCTTCGGCGACGTCCGCGGGTTCGATCAACGCTTCGCGCTGTCCGGAGAAATCGACACCGGCGGTCATGTTCGTCCGGACATATTGCGGACAGATGCAGTGGCTCTTGATGCCATCATCGCCATGCTCGATCGCAATGCTTTCCGCGAAGGAAACGGCGGCATGCTTGGTTGCGCTGTAGCTCGCCGAGCCGACCTGGTTGAGAAGACCGGCAGCGGACGCGGTAATCACGAAGCGGCCATCGCCTTTTTCCAACCAACCTGGCATCAGCTTCCGCGCCGCGTAGACGCTGCCCATCACATTGACCTGCCAGCTTGTCTCCCAGCTTTCATTCGTGCCGCCAGCGACATGGGGACCATTGCCCGCACCGACGCCCGCATTCGCAACGAACACATCGATCGGACCGAGGTCCGCTTCGGCTTGCTCGATAAAATCGTTGACGCTTGGCTCGAAGGAGACATCGCAGGCATAGGCGCGCACATTGCCAGAACCGTTGTCGAGCTCGCCCGCGGTTTCCGTCGGCGGTGACAGGTCGGACAAGGCGACCTTTGCCCCGTTCGCGGCAAACATGGCTCCGATTGCGCGGCCTATGCCGCCCGTTGCGCCCGTGATGGCGACAGTCTTGTTCTCAAACATGGGCTCTTCCTTAACGGGGAGGCCTGCCCTTGCAAGACGAACTCTGCGCGCTTCACATGCGCGATGACTGTGGCATAATCTGCCAATGGGGACCGAAGA
>CAYULR010000289.1:474-776 GCA_964445685.1 uncultured Algimonas sp. | reverse complement strand
GCCGTGGATTCAGGCACCGACCTGTTGGATCAGGACAATGTCCCAAATGAGAACCAGTCCCTGACCTGCTTTTCCTGCGACGCGCCAATGGTGGGGCTCTATTGTCACGAGTGCGGCAACAAGAACGACAATTACCGCCGGTCGATCTTCTCGCTCATCGTGGAGCTCTTCCAGAACATCACGGCGGTCGACTCCCGCGTCTGGCGGAGCCTGACCTCGCTGATCTTCAAGCCGGGCCGCATGTCGAGAGCCTATGCCGATGGCGCGCGGCAACGATGGACCTCTCCAGTCCGGTTCTACAT
>CAYULR010000289.1:0-464 GCA_964445685.1 uncultured Algimonas sp. | reverse complement strand
CGGCTACATGGCGCTGACGCAGACGCAGATCATCGCCGTAGGCTCCGTGCTGAACGACCAGGAGAGCAAATCTGCCGTGGTCCAGAGCGGCGGCGTCGGGACTCGGATACACTTCTTCATCAGGAAGCAGGACCTCGACAGGGAGTATGACAGCCCGACATCGGAAGAGGTCGATATCTTTATGCAAGGCTTCCGGAATGGATCTTCCACCATGTCCATTGCGCAGCTCGACGAGGCCATTGAAAATATCGAGCGTCAGATCGAGAACAGTCCGGCCGGCATAGAACGGGAAGTCCTGGAGGATATCCGCACTGACTTTCTGCAATCCCGCAATGAAAAGCTGGATACCGACGCGGATGGAACTCCCGGTGAAAACGAGGCAAGTTCCGGCACGAATGAGCCGAACCTGACCATCAACCAGCTGGGTTGGTCCGACGTGATGTTGGACAGCCGGGGGCTCGGAC
>CAYULR010000288.1:0-3639 GCA_964445685.1 uncultured Algimonas sp. | reverse complement strand
GGCTCTACGCCTCTCAGGCGACGACAAAGCCCGACCGGGAAGTGACGAAGACGGCGGTCAAGCTTCTCGCGCCCATCCTGCAGGTGCGGAGCGTGAAGGCGGGCGAAACGATCGGCTACAATGCGACCTTCAAGGCCGAACGCGACATGCGCGTTGCCGTCATCGGGGCGGGCTATGCGGACGGCGTGCCGGTTTCGATGACCAATACGGGCCACGCCGTGCTGCACGACCAGCCGACACCCATCGTCGGGCGCGTTTCCATGGATAGCACGATCCTCGACGTGACGGATACGCACCTGCCCGTGAAGGTCGGCGGCGTGGTGGAGTTCCTGGGCGAACGCCTGACGGAGATGGCGGACGATGCCGGGACCATCAATTATGAATTGCTGACGCGCATCGGGCAGCGGGTCCGGCGCGACTACTGGAAACCCAAGTCACGCGACAACGGGGCAGCGCCCAAGGCCGCCCCGTCGAAAAATCCACGCACAGGCCAAAAAGGCCCACGCAAAGGCGGACCTTCCGGCAGGCGTCATCCAGGAGGCAATCCGGGGCGTCAGCGCTCGCCGGGACGGTAATCCTCGGTCGCGACCGCCAGCACGGCCTCCAGCGTCATCGGCATGGGTTTGTAGCCCTGCTCCGCGAACAGTTCGACCTGATCGTTATAATGCGGGCTGTCGGGCCGCGTCGTCGCCGCGCCGTATTGCAGGATCGTGTCCAGACGCAGCTCGCCGTCCGGTGACCAGTCCGCGACCATGATGTGCGTGTCGCCCGCAAACGCATTCATCACGCCGTCCTTGGCCACGCCGTCGCGGTCGGCATAGATGGCGCGCAGCACATCCGGCCCACCGTCGAGCGGATGGCTTTCATCACCCCGGATGATGCGGTTCACCTCGCCCCATTCCGGGTCGATGCGGCCGAATTTTTCAGTCAGGTCGTCCATCGTCTGGCGCAGGCTGTCGCGCAGCACGTCGTCGCCATCAGGCGTCTCGTCATACTCGTAGCCATAGGTCCGCGTGCCCGTGATGATGGCAAGCGCGGCGGCCCGCGAGTCCCGGTCCGCGCGGCCGTCCCAGTTGCGAAGCACCTCCTGCGCGGCTTGGACGGCCTCGTCTCCGTTCGCATCCATGCCGACGATCTCCACGACCATCTGCATCAGCCGGTGCGTGGGGTCATAAGCCGTGTCGGCGCGATAGCGCAGCAGCTCCTCGCGCGTGATTGCCGGGTCCGGCTCGAACAGGGCGCGGGCGCGGAGGGAGCGGTTGGTGATCCGGTCTTCGATCCCGAAGGTCGGGCTGAAATCGGCGCGGCGCAGGTTGCAGGCCTCGTCCGTCACCTTGAACGGCGTGGCATTGGCGGAGAACACCCAGCCACACTCCGGGTCCCAGATCTGCGGCAGCTCTTCAGGACTGCGGTAGCTGTCCCAGATTAGCTGGCTCTGATCGCCTGGCAGAATGCTTTTCCAGTCCGGCCCTTCGATACGGTCGGGCATGCGGGCATTGTAGACGTGGGCGATATGCCCTTCGCGGTCGCCATAGACGATGTTGAAGGACAGGACGCCGTTGGCCGTCAGCGCGTCGCGCCACTCTTCGGCGTTGGTCGCCTTGCCCATGCGGTACCATTGCTCCAACGCGCCGTGCTCCTGCAGGCCCGCAAACTTCACGGCGTAGGCGCCTGTCGGGGCTTCGATGACCGGACCATGCGCGGACCAGAGGGTCCGGCGTTTAACGGGCAGCGAGAACGGACCGAACAGTTTCATACGGAATGTCGCCTCACGCACGTCGAAGTCGCGCCACTCGCCGTCCAGCCTGTAGCGGTCGTCTTCGACCTCGAGCTTGTAGATGTCGACCAGGTCGGGACGATTGACCGTATGGGCCCAGCCCAAGTTCGGAGTCACGCCCTGCGTCAGGATCGGCACACCTGGAAAGGTCGCCCCCGCCAGGTTCAGCCCTTCGTTCGAGACTGTGTGGGCTTCGTACCAGGCATAGCGCCCTTCCATCGGCTGGTGGGAATTGACGATCAGGCGCGTGTGGCCGTCCGCGCTGCGGGACGGTGCGATGGCGAAGGCGTTGGATCCGCGCACGGATAGGTCGCGCTGCGCCGTCTGGTTCCAGGGCGAGACGTCCGGGGCGTCTTCGGCGGTAAAGAGCTCCGTCAGATATCCGTCCAGCCGGTAGAAGAAAGGCGTGCCGAACACGAAGCCTGCATGAACGTCGCGCTCCGTCACAGGGAACAGTCCGGGCAAAGTTTCTTCCGGGTTGTTGGCCGCGTAGAGGTTCAACCCGTCTGCGTAGCCTTTGGCCACCGCGCGTATGTCGGCGGGCAGGGTCGGCATGATGCGGTCGACCGTTTCGTCCACCCGGAACAGGTCGAACATGAAGTCGGCGGGGGCGGCGTCCTTGCCTTCATATTGGGACGTCATCCCGCGTCCGAAGGCAATCGTCTGCTGGATGGTCGAAAAATCGTCCTCGGCATGGGCGTAGGCGAAGCCGAAGGCCGTATCGGCATCACGCTCCCCGAAAATATGCGGCACGCCGTAATCGTCCCGGATGATCCGGGCGTCGTAGGCGGCGGCCTCGGCCCGCACGGCGTCCGTGTCCAACGGCGCGCCCGCAGGCGTCTTGAGATAGATCGCGGCCCCGATCAGCACGATGAGGAGAAGGCCGCCCAGCCAAAGTAGAACTTTTTTCATCTTTTCTCCCTTGCGCGAAACTCGCCCTGCGGCAAGCGCGACTTTGCCCGATGGGGATTGAAGGGATACGGATTGAAGAGCGGGGCGTTGGTCTCTACACATCCCAGATAGGAGACCCGCATGTCCGACTCGACATCCAGCCCCATTGCATCCGCACAGGACCTTCTCGCACAATTGCTTGGCGGGTCGGGTGGATTGACGGGCACGTCGGGGGACTTGACGCAACAAGCCCGCGAACTGGGCCGTCGGGGCGAAGACTTCCTGGTCGACAAACTCGGCCTTGAAGACACGGACGCCAGCCGCGCCAAGGTCCGCCAACAAGCAAAATATGCCGGGATGGCAGGGGCGTTGGCGCTTCTGTTGAAGTCGCGCTCGGCCCGCAAGATGGCGACGCTGGGCGGTCTCGCCGCCCTCGGCGCGGTGGCTTACCAAGGTCACAAGCGCGGACGGATGCCGGACAGCTTCCAAGATGCGGTCGGGCTGTTGACGGGCCGCGACGCCGACGACCGGGCGGGCCGCCTGCTCAGAGCCATGGTCGCGGCCGCCAAGGCGGACGGCATCATAACGGCGGACGAGCGTGCCATTATTGAGGCCTATCCAAACGCCGATATGGAGACGCTGAACGAGCTTCTCTCCACGCCCGCAGACCCGGTCGCGATCGCCGCGCTCGCCACATCGGACCAGTGCGGCGCGGAAATCTACGCCGTCAGTGCCCGCGTGGCGGACGGCACAATTCCAGCGGACCGGGACTATCTGGACCGGCTGGCCATGGCGCTGCGCCTCGACCCCGAAGCCGCCGCTCTTATCGAAACGGAAGTGAGAACCGGATGATCCGCACCGCCCTAATCGCCCTTGGCTTGCTGTTCGCAGGCCTCCTCGTCTCCTGCGCACAGCCCGGACCCTATTACGGGACGCCTGGGCCCGCGCCTTATCCTCAGCCGGGACCAAAC
>CAYULR010000287.1:0-3653 GCA_964445685.1 uncultured Algimonas sp. | reverse complement strand
CACGCCGCTGGAGGCGCGGCGACAAAAGAACATCGTGCTCGGCTTCGGTGGAGCCTGCCACGGACAACATCCGGGGCGCGTTGCCCTTTTGAGGGTGGGCGATTTCTGGAGCCAACCGAAGTTAGCGGGAGTAGAATTCGATAACCAGGTTAGGTTCCATCATGGCTGGATAAGGCACTTCGTCGAAACTCGGGACGCGCGTGAAGGTGGCCTTCATGCCCTTGACGTCGAGATCGATATAATCCGGGACTTCGCGCTCGGCGAGCTCGAGAGCCTCGAGGACCAGAGCCATAGTCTTGGATTTTTCGCGGACTTCGATCACGTCACCGACTTTCACGCGATAGGACGGGATGTTTACCTTGTTGCCGTTGACCTGAAGGTGGCCGTGATTGACTAACTGACGCGGGGCGAACACGGGGGGGACTAACTTGGAGGGGTAGACGACCGCATCGAGACGACGCTCGAGCAGACCGATCAGGTTCTCGGACGTATCGCCCTTGAAACGCGTGGCTTCGTCATAGGTGCGGCGGAACTGCTTTTCCGTGATGTTGCCGTAATAGCCCTTGAGCTTCTGCTTGGCGCGCAGCTGCGTGCCGAAGTCGGACATCTTGCCGCGACGGCCACCGCCGTGCTGTCCCGGAGGGTTCGGGCGCTTGTTCACCGGGGACTTCGGACGGCCCCAGATGTTTTCGCCCATACGGCGGTCGATTTTGTATTTGGCAGAGTGACGCTTGGACATGAGAGCGTCCTTTCGTATCGTTCGCGGGCCGGCTTCCAGTCTATTCCGGAGGCGATTGCAACGGCGGCGGCGCGAATATCCCGTCTTGAAGAGCGGCCACATACTGCACACAGGTGTGAAGTCAACACACGCTGACAGGTGCGGCGGGTCGTGTAGAGGGCGCCCATGGCCGCGCCGCAACAGACAGATTCGAGAGCGGGGCTCCTGTCCGGATTGTCCGCCTACCTGATGTGGGGGATGTTCCCCATCTATTTCGTGGCGACCAAGGCCGTCCCGGCCGGGGAGATACTGGCCCACCGGATCGTCTGGTCCCTGCCCGTCGGCTTGCTGATCCTGCTGTTCCGCAGGCAGATCGGCGACATGCTGCGCGCGCTGCGCACCCCGCGCACGCTGGGCCTGCTCACGCTGGCCTCCATCAGCTTGGCGGCGAACTGGGGCGTCTACATTTACGCCATCCAGATCGAGCAGATCTTCCAGGGCAGTCTGGGCTATTACATCAACCCGCTCATCTACGTGCTGGTCGCGGTACTCTTCTTCGGGGAGACGCTCTCCCGCCTGCAGGGCCTGGCGATCCTGTTCGCGTTTCTGGGCGTGCTGGTGCTGACGCTCTATGGCGGGCAGTTTCCCGTCATCGCCCTGTTCCTGGCGGTCAGTTTCACAATCTACGGCGTGCTGCGAAAGCTGATTGATGTGGGCGCGATGCCGGGCCTGTTCATCGAGGTGCTGGTGCTGGTCGTCCCGGCCGTCTTCTATCTGGTCTGGCTGAACCAGGGCGGCGGTCTGGTGTTCGGCACGGACCGGACGCTGGATTGGCTGTTGCTGGCGGCGGGGCCGATCACGGTACTGCCGCTGCTGGCGTTCGCATTCGCCGCGCGCCGCATCCGGCTATCGACGCTGGGGATGCTGCAATACATCGGGCCGACCCTGCAGTTCATGTGCGGGCTGTATTACGGCGAGCCGTTCACTACGGCGCACGCCATCTGCTTCGGTCTGATCTGGGTCGGGGTCGCGCTGTTCGCGATCGACGGATGGCGGATCAGCCGCCCATCATCCGCATGAGGAAGATGCCGAGCGCGAACGCCACGAAGTGAACCAGCGTCTGCTGGAAGACCAGGAACGCCCCGTCCAGCACCATGTTGCGGTCCGGCGCCTGGGGCTGGGTGCGCAGCTGGTTGCGGCGCTGCGGGAAGAGCAGGACCGCCGAGAGCACGGCCACGCCGAACACAATCCAGAACGGAGAGTCGAACCAGCCGAGCGCAAAGCTGGCAAGCAGGGTCAGGTAGGGCAGAGCACGCATGAGCGCGCCCCTACGCAAAAGGGACCGCACGTGCAACGCGCGGTCCCTCATCAGTGCTGCGTCGTGGCGACGCTATTCAAAGGGCGTGAACCCTATTCTTCTTCCACTTCGGTGGCGTAGATGAAGGTGTTCAGACCGGCCGGGATGTCGGCGACGACCGTTGCGGGCAGGTCGTAGTCGCGGGCGCGGACCATGCCTTCGACGTCGACGATGTCGCCGCGGTCGATGTCCAGCATGCCTTCACGGGCCATGTTCGGGCTCGGCACTTCATCGAACACGATGAAGTATTCCGTGCCGTTGGCGTCTTCGGCGTAGAAGGACATGTCGCCCGTGACGTTGGTCACGCGCAGATCGTCCATGTCCACGGCGCTGTCGACGGCGACGCGGTCCACGGCGGTGTAGGTCGCGACGTCGTCATCATCGCCTGCAAGCATCCAGAACAGCAGGGCGCCGACGAGCAGCGCGCCCAGCAGCCACAGCCACCAGAGGGAGCCTTCTTTCTTTTCAACGGGAATCTCAGCCATGGGTCGTCTCCTTCAGAGGTTTGGGCCGTTGCGCCTGGCACAACGCGGCGGCATTGGAACGACTAGCCTACGCCCCGACTCCCCAGATGTTCCCATCAGCCGCCCTGGCGCTTCCTTTCGATATGCGCGCCGCGCCCCTTGGAGAGCGCCTTGACGATGCCCCGGAAGGTGCGGACTTCCTGTTCGGTCATGCGTGCCCGCACGAGAGGCGCGCGGATATTGTGGCGCATCAGCTCCTTCTTCGCTTCGGGATAGAAGAAGCCCGCCGCGTCCAGCTCGGTCTCCAGATGGTCAAACAGCCGCACCAGGTCCTCGCGCTCCGCCACGTCGGACAGGTCCGCATCGAACGTGTCCGGCACGCCCTCCCCAGCCGCATAGAGAAAAGCAAAGACGTTCACCGCCTGAGCGAGGTTCAGCGACTGGAAGGCCGGGTTGACCGGATAGGTGACGATGGCGTCGGAAAGCGCCACGTCGGAATTGGTCAGGCCCGACTGCTCCGGCCCGAACAGGATGCCCGTGCGCGTGCCCGACGCTTCCATCGCGCGCAGGCGGCCGCCGAGGCCGTCCACGCCTTCGACGGGCAGTTCGATGTCACGCCTGCGCGCCGTGGCGGAGAGGACGTAGTTCAGGTCGGCCACCGCCTCTTCGGTGGTGTCGTAGAGCGTCGCTTGCTCGATGACAGACAGCGCGCCCGCTGCCAGCGTCACGGCGCGCTCGTTCGGCCAGCCGTCGCGCGGTGCAACCAGGCGAAGGTCCGTCAGGCCGAAGTTCAGCATGGAGCGCGCGGCCGATCCGATATTCTCGCCCAGCTGCGGATTGACCAGGATGACGGCGGGAACGGTCTGCGCGCCGCGCGCCACCGTGCGCCCCAACTGGTCCGAGACTTCCTTGCCCGGCTTGTTCGCACCCATGTGATAGTCTCCTTGCAGCGGCAGGTCGTCTGGCGATTGGCCTTTAACTTCGGGCGCGCTTTGCTATAGGCGCGCCCAGATTTCCAAGACTTTCCACCTGAAACACAAGAGCAACCGAGGACCCAATGGCCAAGATCAAGGTGAACAACCCCGTCGTCAACATGAACGGCGACGAGATGACC
>CAYULR010000286.1:0-3658 GCA_964445685.1 uncultured Algimonas sp. | reverse complement strand
CCAGACCTCGCCCCGGCAATCCCCGGGGCCGCACCTCTCCCCCTGCCTGCTTCCCACCCCGCACTGATATCCGCAGGCAACCCTTTCCTCGCCATATCCCCGATTAGGTCGCGAATTCTAACCTGTGCACCCACCTGCTCGGCATGAACACCGCCCGTCACCCCGACTTCCGTCGCCGCGTGCGCGATTGGTTCTACGGAACGTCTGCACAGGCGCAGACTGCGGAAACCGAAGTTAACCTTTCGCAAACGGAGGTTAACGCATTAGAGATAGAGTTATCGGACTCACCGGGACGACAGATTCCGGGTGTCGGGGGATACGGGCCGCGGGCGATGCTTTCGCGGGCCGGGAAAGACATGAGCATGGAATACAAGCCCAACCTGCCGCGCATCTTCTTTTCGAAGATCGGCAACCAGCGCCTGCGCACCGCCATCTGGACGGGCGTCGACAAGGGGTTCGGCAAGCGCACGCCGCTGCTGTTCTTCAACGGCATCGGGGCGAATCTGGAGATCGCGCAGCTCTTCGCGGACACGTTCACAGGCCGGGACATCATCACCTTCGACATGCCGGGCGTGGGCGGCTCGCCCGATCCGACGATTCCCTACCGCCCGTGGTGGGTGGCGAAGGCGGCCAAGCAGATCTTGCGCGACAATGGCTATCACCGCGTGGACGTGCTGGGCGTGTCCTGGGGCGGCGGTCCGGCGCAGCAGTTCGCGTGGCAGAACAAGTCCATGACGCGCCGCCTGATCCTGTGCGCGACGTCGCCGGGCTGGACGATGGTTCCGGGCAACCCCAAGGCGCTGTCCAAGATGGCGAGCCCGCGCCGCTACATCGACCGGGACTTCCTGGCGAAGAACTTCGAGACGCTCTACGGCGACGCGGCCGGTCATGCGGGCGAGTTCGCGGTCAACATGGTGCCGCCGTCGGTGAAGGGGTACCTTTTCCAGCTGGGCGCGATGATGGGGTGGTCTTCCGTTCCGATCGCACGGCGCGTCCGCGCGCGCACGCTGATCCTTATGGGTGGGGACGACCAGATCGTGCCGCCGGTCAACGGCAAACTGCTGGATGCGCTCTACCGCCGCTCGCGGCTGGAAGTGATCCCGGGGGCCGGACACCTGTTCCTGCTGACCCGGCGCGAGGAGACGGTCGCGATCATCCGCGACTTCTTCGGCGAACCTGAAATGCCAATCCCGCACGTGGAGCCGGTCGAGGTTCCGTCCGTGGCTGCCGCCTTCAACCACGCCAACGACCGCAAACCGCTGCCAGCAGCCTAGACCAGGAGAATGGCCATGTCCGACGACGAGAAGAGAAAGACCTCCGACATGGCGCGCCGCATCTGGCTCGCGGGTATCGGGGCGTATGGCCGGGCTTTCGAAGAAGGCCGCGACATGGCGCAGCGCCTGTCCGGCGACCTGTCCGACAAGACGTCCGGCGCGTTCGACCAGCTCGCGGAGCGCGGCGAGAAGATCGAGATGGCGGCCAAGGTGAAGGGCGCGCAGTTGGCCGGGAAAGCGTCGGGCCTGACCGAGGAACTGCAGAGCACGCTGGCGATCGACGACCGCATCGCGGCCATGCGCGAGCGCCTCTCCGGCAATGACCGGGTCGAAGCGCTGGAAGCCAAGGTGGCGAGCCTGGAAGCGAAGCTGGAAAAACTGCTCGCGGCGCAGGGGACGGCGGCGGCGAAGAAGAGTTCGACCAAGCGCACGACGACGCAGCGGACAAAGAAGGCGCCTGCGAAAAAAGAGACGGGTAAAGACAAAGCATGAGTCCTTCTCCCTTTAGGGAGAAGGTGCCCGAAGGGCGGATGAGGGTGTTTCTCCGTTTGGCTTCGCAAGCCCCGTGGCAAGACCCTCACCCGCCCCTTCGGGGCACCCTCTCCCTGGGAGGGAGAGGGGGAACGGCATGACCCAACGCTCCAAAACCAAGGACACCATCCTGCGCACCGCGCAGGCGCTCTTCAACAATGAGGGCGAGCACGCGGTCTCGTCCGTGGATATCGCGTCCGTCATCGGCATCTCGCCGGGCAATCTCTACTACCACTACAAGGGCAAGGAGCCGATCATCGCCGAGCTGTTCGGCGACTTCGAAACGGAGCTGCGCCAGGTCCTGTCCGCGCCGATCAACGAGCCGCTCGAGCTGCAGGACAATTGGGTCTACCTCTACATCATCTTCGAAGAGATCTGGGATTTCCGCTTCTTCTACCGCAACCCGGCGGAGCTGGTGCAGCGCGTGCCGGAGCTGCGCGGGCCGTTCGCCAAGCTGCTGGCACTGAAGGAACGCACGGCGTTCTCGCTCCTGTCCGACCTGGAAAAGGACGGGCATCTGGCGTTCGGGGAAGGGCAGAAGGCGGCCCTGTCCGCGCGGTTGGCCCAGCATTTCACCTTCTGGCTCCAATATCATCAGCTGCGCGAGGGCGAGGTGCCGACCAAGGCGCTGATCGACCGCGGCGTCTACCAGAGCCTGTCCATGATCGCGCCCTACTGGGCGCATGGCGAAGGGTTTGCGGAGCTGCTGCGCGAGGCGGAGCCGGACTAGTCCGCCAGCGCCGCTTCGATCAGCGGCTGGAGCGTCTGCTGCAAGGCGACGCTGCTGACGGCCGGGTCTCGTTCCTCCATCGCGATGACCGCCCAGTAGCCCGCATCGAAATCGATCCAGGGCACCGTGCCGAACGCGCTGGGCGAGCTGATCGTCGGGCGGGTCGTACACGCCGTGTCGAAGGGAACGGAATCGCACTCGATCCAGAACCCGAACCCGTAATGCCAGTCGCGCGACTGGCGTTCCTGCACGGATCCCGGGGCGGTGCCGACGCCCGCCGTTCGGTCACGCAGGAAACCCGCCCGGTCGGAAACGAGGTCGCCGTCCAGCACGGCCCGCAGCACGGCGGCGTAGTCGGCCGCGCTGCCGCCCGCTCCGCCCGCATAGCGGACATTGGAATAATCGCGGAAACCCATGGCGGGGCTCGCGCCCGAGGGGGACAGGACGGCCCGCCGCAGCGTTTCGGACAGCGCTTCGCCGCTCGCCTCACGCGCCATCAGCGCGGCGATCTGCAAGTGCTCGGGGCCGTAGCCGAAGAGCGTGCCGGGCGGACTGTCTACGCCGCCGCGCGCGATCTCCAGCACGCAGCCCTCTAGGCGGCGCGCGGCGCGCCCGGCGCAGGTCGGATCGGCCGGGGTCTGGTTGAAGCCTGAGGTGAAGGCCATCAGCTGCGACAGGGTGATGTCCGGCAACGCAGCGGGCCAGCCCACCACCCTGTCGGCCACGCGGTCGGTTTCCGCCAGCGTGCCGTCCTCCACAAGCGACCAGACGGCGAGCCCGCTCAACAGCTTCGAAGCAGACGCGAGCCGCACCGGGTCCGACGCGCCGAGTGCGTCTTTTTCCCTCGTGAACAAGGGCCCGGTCACGTCGCCGACGATCAGCACCATGTCCTCCACGGGATGGCGGTTGATCTCGTTGATGACGGCGGAGAAATCCGGGGCCTCTGTGGCAGGCTCGGCAGGAGGTTCGGGCGGTGCGGCCATGGCGGGCGGTGGCGTCGCGGGCGCGGCGGCGCTGCCCCCGCCGCAGGCCGCGAGACAGGGCAAGGCGGCTAGGGTCAGAACGGACCGGAGAAAGAGCCATGTCGAGGTCAAGTCCGTCAAACGAGCGAAGAGGGCTGTTC
>CAYULR010000285.1:0-3666 GCA_964445685.1 uncultured Algimonas sp. | reverse complement strand
CGGGTCGACGCGGCGCTGGGCGAAAAGCTCTCGGACCTGATGTGGAACGGCCCGGCCGAGCAGCTGACCCTGACCGCCAACACGCAGCCCGCTCTGATGGCGTGCGGCATGGCGGCGATGGCGGCGCTGGAAGAGGCGCACGGCATCACGGTGGACCGCGCCAAGTTCGTGGCGGGCCATAGCTTGGGTGAATATACGGCGCTCTGCGCGGCGGGCGCGATCAGCCTGGAAGACACAGCGCGGCTTCTGCGCATCCGCGGCAACGCCATGCAAAGCGCGGTCGCTCCCGGCAAGGGCGCGATGGCGGCGCTGCTGGGCGCGAGCTTCGAGCAGGCGGAAGCCGTCGTGGTCGCGGGGCAGGCGGTGGGCGACTGCCAGATCGCCAACGACAATGCGCCAGGCCAGATCGTGATTTCCGGCGCGAAAGCGGCCGTGGAAGCGGCGGCCGAGAGCGCCAAGGGGTTGGGCGTGAAGAAGGCGGTTCTACTGCCCGTCTCCGCGCCGTTCCACTGCGCGCTGATGCAACCCGCCGCCGACGCCATGGCGGACGCGCTGGAAGACATCGATATCAAGGCGCCTGCCGTGCCTGTCGTGAACAATGTCCAGGCCGGTCCCGTGACGGACCCGGTGCAGCTGCGCACCGACCTGGTCAGCCAGGTGACGGGCCGGGTGCGCTGGCGCGAGAGCATGCAGTACATGTTCGAAGAGGGCGTGACGCTGTTCGCGGAGCCGGGCTGCGGCAAGGTGCTGAGCGTGATGATGCGCCGCGCGCTGAAGGAGGCCAAGGGCCTGCCGCTGGACACGCCGGACGCGCTGGCGGAGTTTGCGGGATTGGTGGACGGGTAACTTATTCCCCGTCATGGCACAGCTTGACTGTGCCATCCACGCGTCTAGCGGTAAGGCCTGCCTCATGGATCACACGATCAAGTCGTGTGATGACGGATTCTAAAAGGACAACGGACATGTTCTCACTCGAAGGAAAACGCGCCCTCGTGACCGGCGCGACGGGCGGTCTGGGCGGGGCGATCGCCCGGCAGCTCCACGCGGCGGGCGCGCATGTCGCGCTATCCGGGACACGCGCGGAGAAGCTGGAAAGCCTGAAGGCGGAACTGGGCGAGCGCGCTCACGTCACGCCTGCCAACTTGTCCGACGGCGACGCGGTCGACGCGCTGCCGGGACAGGCGGCGGACGCGCTGGGCGGCTCGGTCGAGATCCTGGTCGCCAATGCGGGCATCACGCGCGACGGGCTGCTGATGCGCATGAAGCAGGAAGACTTCGACAGCGTCATCAAGATCAATCTGGAAAGCTACTTCCGCCTCGCCAAGGCGTGCCTGCGCCCCATGATGAAGGCGCGGTCGGGCCGGATCATCGGCATTACGTCCGTTGTCGGCGTGACGGGCAATCCGGGACAGACCAACTACGCGGCGTCCAAGGCGGGCATGATCGGCTTTTCCAAGGCGCTCGCACAGGAAGTCGCCTCGCGCGGCATCACGGTGAACTGCATCGCACCGGGCTTCATCGCTTCGCCCATGACGGACGAGCTGAACGACGCCCAGCGCGAAGCGACTCTGGCGCGGATTCCTGCTGGGACTTTGGGTGAAGGGGCGGACATTGCGGCGGCGGCTCAGTATCTGGCGAGCGACGAGGCGGCGTATGTCACGGGGCAGACGCTTCATGTGAATGGTGGGATGGCGATGGTATAATCCGGCCCCACAGGTTTGCGTCCCCGTAAGGGGTCTAAGGACAACGAAGTTGTCCGTCGCAAACCTCCGCGAAGCGGCGCGTCCCCAAAGGACGCGAAGGGGAACTCTCTTCGCAAGCAGATCAAGGTCGATGCTCACGCATTGGCCTTTTTCCTTGCTCGCAGGCCAATGCCTTCATTCACACCTGGATCCCCGCCTTCGCGGGCATGAGCGAAGAAGGAGAAGAAAGGCTTGCTCGCCAACCCCACTGCATTCCGCATCCATAGGAGATGGACAGGCCGGTCGAGCCGGCCTGAGCGGTATGGGTAGAGGCGGTTGCTCTATCTCTACCCTGCGCGGGGATAAGCGAAGGAAAAGAAGGAGGCGTTGTCCCCGGCATTTACTGCCGGGGCCTCCCTCGGTCGTAGTCCCATGGTGGGCTGAACCTATCGTGGCTGAAGACAAGCACGAGACCCCGGCAGTCAATGCCTGGGACGGAGGCCGTGGCGGGAATGAGCGGAGATGGACAAGAAACGGCCCGCCCGCGGCCCCGTCTCCACTCCACAACCGACATTCTTTTCAAACCCGTCCCCACCCGGACAACATCGGTCAAACTCCGCCGCCAATTCCCGCAAAGCCCCTGATTTCCCACCCGAACTTATCCCACCCACCGGGGTAGCGCGGCAAAACGGCCTATGCTACCTGCGGCCCGGCAAGAACCCGGCTGGGGTTGCATAAACAGGGACTAACCCCGAACTAGCCACATGATCGGCCGGAATCATCCGGCGCCAAACAGGGAAAATCTATGTCTGACGTAATGGCTCGCGTGAAGAAGATGGTCGTTGAGCATCTCGACGTGGAAGAAGAAAAAGTCACCGAGAACGCACACTTCATCGACGATCTGGGCGCCGATTCGCTCGACAATGTCGAGCTGGTCATGGCGTTCGAGGAAGAGTTCGACATCGAAATCCCCGATGATGCCGCAGAGCACATCCAAACTGTCGGCGACGCCGTGAAGTTCATCTCCGAGAAGGTCGGCTAAGGCCCTCTCATGCAGAAAAGACGGGTTGTCGTAACAGGCCTGGGCCTCGTCACACCCGTCGGCTGCGGGGTCGAACCCGCATGGAAAAACCTCCTGTCCGGGCACTCCGGTGCCCGCAGGATCAACACCTTCGAAACGGACGACCTGGCGTGCAAGATTGCCGCGCCCGTTCCGCGCAAGAGCGAGTTCCCCGACCGGGACGACGCCTTCGATCCCGACAGCGTCATGAGCGCGCGGGACGCAAAGCGCATCGACGATTTCATTCTCTATTCCATCGCCGCCGCCGACCAGGCCCTGATTGATGCCGGTTGGCACCCTAAGGAACTGGGCGAAGAGGCGCAGCTGCGCACGGGTGTCATGCTCGGTTCCGGCATTGGCGGGCTGCAGACGACCTATGATGCGTCCATCACGCTGCACGAAAAGGGCCCGCGCCGCCTGTCGCCTTTCGTGATCCCGGCCATGCTGATCAATCTGGCGAGCGGCCAGACCTCCATCAGACACGGCCTGAAGGGCCCCAACCATGCGGTCGTGACCGCCTGCGCGACCGGCGCGCACGCCATCGGCGATGCGGGCCGTCTAATCGCTTACGGCGACGCGGACGTCATGGTCGCGGGCGGCGGGGAAGCCGCCATCAACCGCCTCGGCATCGCGTCGTTCGTGGCCTGCCGTGCCATGACGACCGGGTTCAACGACACGCCCGAAAAGGCCTCCCGCCCCTATGACGTGGACCGCGACGGGTTCCTGATGGGCGAAGGCTCCGGCGTGGTCGTCCTCGAAGAATATGAGCACGCCAAGGCGCGCGGCGCGAAAATCTATGCGGAGTTGCGCGGCTACGGCCTGTCCGGCGACGCCCACCACATCACCAGCCCCGCGCCGGAAGGCGAAGGCGGCTACCGCGCCATGTCGGCCGCACTCGGCAATAGCGGGCTGGAGGCCTCCGAC
>CAYULR010000284.1:0-3686 GCA_964445685.1 uncultured Algimonas sp. | reverse complement strand
CGCCAACGGCCATAATGTCCTGCGCGTCTACACCCAGCCGCCGCGCCGCGCGGGGCGGGGCAAGCAGGTGACGAAATCGCCCGTCCACCAGTTCGCCGAAATCATGGGCCTGCCGGTGGAGACGCCGGAGAGCTTCCGCAAACCGTCCGTCATCGACGGGCTGGAAGCACTGAACGCGGATGTGGCCTGCGTGGTCGCCTACGGGCAGATCCTGCCCCAGCGCGCGCTGGACGCGCCCAAGGAGGGCTGCCTGAACCTGCACGGCAGCCTGCTGCCCCGGTGGCGCGGGGCCGCCCCGGTGCAGCGGGCCATCATGGCAGGCGACGCGCAGACAGGCGTGCAGATCATGCAGATGGCCAAGGGGCTGGATACGGGCGACGTGCTGCTGTCCGAGACGGTCGACATCCGCCCGGAGGACACGGCGGCGAGCCTGTCCGACCGGCTGTCGCGCGTCGGCGCGGAAATGTGGCCGCGCGTGCTAGGCGCAGTGGAACGCGGCGCGGCGCGGCCCACGCCGCAACAGGGCGAGCCCGTCTACGCCCACAAGATCGACAAGAGCGAAGCCCGCCTCGACTGGACGAAGCCTGCGGCGGAGCTGGAACGCCTCGTGCGCGGCCTCGCCCCCTTCCCCGGCGCGTGGTGCGAGATCGGCGGCCGCCGCGTGAAAGTCCACCTCGCCCGGGTCGAGGACGGCAGCGGCGAACCCGGCGAAGTGCTGGACGGCGATCTGCTGATTGCCTGCGGCGAGGGCGCGCTCCGGCTGCTCACCGTGCAGCCCGCCGGAAAGGGGAAAATGGAGGCGGACGCTTTCAATCAAGGCGCACGGGTGGCCAAATGCGACATTTTATCCTAAGATAACATCATGAGCAGACATTTCGAAGACTATCGCGGCTACAACATCGTCTACAACGACAAGGGGGCGCGCCTCCTGACGGGCGACGGCGGACTGGCCAATCCGGAAACGTTCGACGGGCTGGACAGCGCCAAGGGCTGGATCGACCAGCACCTCGGAGAGCTGAAAGAAGACCGCCGCGAAGCCCATATCGGAACCCCCGAAGGCTATCTGGAGGCGCTGAACACGCAGACGCCCAACCAGAAGGAATACACCATGCTGAGCGCGCACGCCGCCGCGCCGGAGCGCCGCATGACGGCCAAGCAGCTCGCCGACCTCGTCGGCTGGAAACGCGACACCTCCGCCAAGGCCCACTACAGCAAGCTGGGCAAGCGCCTCGCCGAACAGCTGGACCTCGATATCGACGCCACCGACTCCCAAAGCCCCATCCGCGCCATCGCCAAGCTGGATGAGACCACGGACGAGTGGATCATGCACGAGGAACTGGCCGACGCGGTGGACCAGTATTCGATGGCGTAAGGCGCCACGCCCACATTAGAGAAACGATGCCCGCAGGTCCGACCTCGCGGGCATTTTCATGACCGATCCCCCGACGTTGCCGAGCCATGCCGAGATACAAACTCACCCTCGAATATGACGGCTCGCCCTATATGGGCTGGCAGTGGCAGGACCACGGGCCGAGCGTTCAGGGGGCCATCGAAGATGCGGTCGGGCGGCTCGACCCGGACGGCTCGGAAGTCTACGGCTCGGGCCGGACCGACAGCGGTGTTCATGCGCTGGGACAGGTCGCGCATGTGGACCTCGTCAAGGAACTGCGCGCCGACAAGGTACGCGATGCGCTGAACCATCATCTGGGCGAGCATCCGATCAGCGTGCTGGACGCGGAAGTAATGCCGGATGACTGGCACGCCCGGTTCGACGCGAGGGAGCGGCGCTACCTCTTCCGCATCCTCGACCGCAGGCCACGCCTCGCGCTGGACCGGGGGCGCGTCTGGCGCGTGCCCGTCAGGCTGGACGCCGACGCCATGCATGCGGCGGCGCAAGTGCTGGTCGGTCGCCACGACTTCACCACTTTCCGCGACACGCAGTGCCAGGCCAAGAGCCCGGAAAAGACGCTCGACATGGCGCGGGTCAGCCGCGTGGGCGCGGAAATCCACTGCGAGTTCTCCGCGCGCTCCTTCCTGCACAAACAGGTGCGGTCCATGGTCGGCAGTCTGGTCGAGGGCGGCGGGGGCAAGTGGAGCGTGGGCGACATGCGCGAGGCGCTGGACGCCCGCGACCGGCAGATGTGCGGGCCCGTCAGCCCGCCGGACGGGCTGTACCTCGTCAGCGTCGCCTACCCTACTGAATGACCAGGAGCAGCCCGGTCAGCATGACCATCATGCCGGTCGAGATGACGATGCATCCCACGAGGATCGCCGTCATCCACGGAAACTCGGCCGCCCGCTGCGCCAGGCGGATCTCGATCGGCAGCAGGCCCAGATAGGCCGCGAGCAGTGCGCCGTAGCCCGCGATCGTGGGCAGCCCCGCAAACCGCACGGCGAGGAAGACAACACCCAGCGCCACGCACAGCCAGGCAACGGCCCAGTTGCGCGCCACCCACCAGAGCGGCAACCGCTCCGCCCGGCGCATCAGCACCGCGACGGTGCCGGACGTCGCCGTGAAAGAGGCGAGCCAGAGCCCGATAATGACGGCGAAGGTCGGAACGTCGAACTCCGGCACGGCAGTCCCGGCCAGCTCCGCGCGCTCCGTCTCCAGCCCTGTCATGACCAGCCACAGCGCCGGAAAGCAGACGAGCAGCGCGGCGAAAGAGCGGATCAGGCCCGCCTTGGACGTATCGAAAAAACGCTGCCAGTCGGGCCAGCTGCCGACCGCGCCGAAGACGCCGTAGAGCGAGGTCATACCGGGGCTTTCATGCGGCGCTCCGCCAGCAGCGTGCGCAGCGGCTCCGGGATCGGGCAGGCCCGGCCGTCGCGCGTGGTCACCAGCGTCGCCATGGCGAGCAGCACGGGCTTGGCGTCCTGCTCGGCCAGCGCCTGGACGACCCAGCTGGACGACCCCATCCGGCCGATGCCGAGGTGGAAATCGAGGTCGGGCCGCAAGTGGCACTCCGCGACGTAGTTCAGCGTCTGCCCCGCCACCATCGTCCTGACCGTGTCGGTCTGGAAATGCTTCCGCATCGGATGGTTGAACCGCACCCGCGCATCCTCGAACATCGCCGCCATGGCGACATTGTTGACGTGGTTCAGCGGGTCGAGGTCCTGGAAGCGCGGCCGGACCGTGACATGCTGGTGGTAGAGCGAGGGGTCGAGCCAGCGCGCATCGATGCGGTGGCCCGCCGGGAAATCGGACGTCGTCATGGCGCGCGCCATACAGCGGCCCGGACGCAAATGACAACGCTCACTCTTCAGGGTCCGGCAGGATGAGCTCCTCCAGCGCGAACGGGTCCTCTTCGGGCTCCGGCTCCTGGAACAGATCGCGCAGGCGGCCCGGATCGCCCTGCACGATCACCGGATTGCCAAGGAACTCGCGGTCGAAGCTCACCTCCGGACCGTCGTCCAGCGCGCTCGTGGACGGGCCGCCCGCATTGACGCTGTTGTCGCCGATCGGAAGGCCCAGATCGCGGATCGGTGTCGGGATGCCGGCCGAAGGCGCGGTGCGCACGCCGCGCGGCCGGTACTGGTCGTAATTCTCGAACCCGGCCGCGTCGCGCCCCTGGAAGGACCGCAAATATTCGGGACATTCGAGGTGGCTCTTGCCCGCCTCGCGGCAACGCATGTCCAGATTGATGCCTTCATAGCCCGCGCCGGGTGAATTGCCGTAACTGCCCGGC
>CAYULR010000283.1:0-3687 GCA_964445685.1 uncultured Algimonas sp. | reverse complement strand
GGCATCGCCGTGAAGGTGATCGGCGTTGACGGATTGAAGAGCCACGATTCTCGCCGCCACAAGAACGACCCGCACCTGAAGGTCAGCCTCGAATACGTGTCCGACATCCTCGACTATCTCGATGCCCACGACATCCGCTTCTACCGGATGAGCAGCGACCTCGCGCCCTACGCCACGCATCCGGACATGCCGCGCTTCCACAACATGGTGGCGGAAAGCGACGCGGAGCTGGCTGCCATCGGCAAGAAGGCGCGCGAGCTGTCCATCCGTCTGACCTTCCACCCGTCGCAGTACATCCTCATCAACACACCTGACGAAGAGGTCCTGCAGAAGAGCTTCAACGACCTTGCCAGCCAAGCCGACATGCTCGACCGGATGGGCATGGATGCCAACGGTGTGCTGGTCACGCATGTGGGCGGCGTCTACGGCGACCGCGAAGCCGCCAAGGAACGCTGGGTGCGCAATTACACCCGCCTGCCTGAAAACGCCCGGCGTAGGTTGGTGCTGGAGAATGACGACCTTCGCTTCGGGGCGGACGACGTGCTGTGGATCCACGAACGCACGGGTGTGCGGCTCATCTTCGATTATCACCATCACTGGTGCTTCAACCCGACCGGGCGCGACATGGTGGATGCGTTTGGGCGCTTTCTCGCCAGCTGGCCGCAAGGGCAGAAGCCAAAGATGCACTTCAGCAGCCCGCGGACCGAGATGCGTACGATCCGCCGCAAGGACCGAAAGACCGGCAAGCAGGTCGAGTGCCTGCAGCCGCCGATCTGGACGGGCCACAGCGACTATATCAGCCCGTTCCAGTTCATCCAGTTCGCCCGCGACGTGCAGGGGTTGGCGCAAGAGCGGCTGTTCGACGTGATGCTGGAGTGCAAAAGTAAGGATCTCGCCCTGCTTCGCCTGCGCGAGGACATGAAGCGCTACGGGCCGGATGTGTGCGACCTGTTCGGGATCGCGGTGGAGCGTCCGGACGAGGAGGCCGGGTCGATCTGCCTGCTGGAGGCAGCGGAGTAGGGACGTACAATCTCCCAGGCTTTCCATAACAGGGAAGCAGCGATGGAAGGCAAACGACCTAAAAGGTTCAGATGGCGTCCATGATGCTGTTGCAGAGTGCTTCGACAGGGAAGTGCCGACGACGCACCATGCCCATGGGACCGTCCCATTCGCAGAGCATGAGGCCGTACTCCTCGCGCAGAACAGTCATGACGGGACCGATGGAGCGGAGACGGACCTCATCGCCACGCCTTGTACTGCAATTCAGCGTGGAGGCGTCGACGCAGGACAGCCGGCTCAGAGCAATGTCCTCGAAATGCAAAGCGTCATCGTCGTCGAACCAGATGCAACGGGCCGACGGTGCGACGTGACCGAAGAGTATGTCCTCAACGACCATGCGCAACTCCTCGCCCTCGATGACGAAGGTTGAACCGACCTTGAGGCGCCGCGCCTCGGCGTGATCTTGCTTCTCCATGACTTCCCCAGACGATCTCCGCACGTGCTCCAAGGCACAGCGAAGTCGAAAGCGTCGTTAACATGGAAATATAGTCGAAGGTATCGTGGCTTACATAAAGCAAACAGCACAACGTGAGCTAATAATCTTTAGCTTATGTTACTCGAAGAGAGCCGATGGTTTGACGATGCATTCAAAGTATTTGCGAGATGAAGCACCGCCTTACGCTCTCGCTGCGGCCCTGCCGGTCTTGAAGTGTCCATCGAAGAACTGCTCCAGCACCGTCCGCGACGGCAGGAACGGGGAGCCCCCGTTGACTACGCCCTGCACGTCCGGAACATGCTTGGCCCGCTCGGAGAACAGAAGAACCTCCACCCCGCGCCGCGCCAGCTCGCAGGCAAGGTCCGCGATCTCCGGCGTCTCGTCGTCGACCACGAGCCAAGCCGCCTCGGGCTGCAGGAAACGGGCCGCCCGGATGTAGGCCGACGGTTTCAGGAACGGTCCCAGTACTGCGTGACCGCGCTCTTCCAGCCTGTCCTCGAAGTCTGCCGTGTGGGCCGCGTCACGACCGATCACGAGCACTGTCTTGCGATCCATGCGCTCTCCCCTTTCACTGAGTCCCCGCCAGTGTTTTGGTTACGATCTTGACTGCGTTTAAAGATTGCGCGCCCTCCCTCACTGGCTTGCGACGCAGGTGCGCAGGTCGTTCTGCACTACCCTGTGCTCTCGTGCGTCTTCTCGCGGGCAGTCTCCTGCTGGACAGGGCGTGGAATAGCTGGCTGCGTCTGCCATGCCTGAGGTTGGACCTCGCAAGCGGATAGCTCCACGCAGAACCTGCCCCCTTCAGAGGCGACCGTTGGCCTTGCACGGTTTACTGTGCGTACCCGCGACATTGCCCCGGAGCTTGGCGTGCAGGAACTTCACGAGGTTGAGCTTGTCGACGACATGGTCGGCTCCGGTGGCTTCCGGGCAGCAAAGCTGAGCGGGCAACAGGCAATTGGATGTGATGGCGATCTCATCGACGTTGGAGCCGCGAAACCGGCGCACCTTGTCTCCGACGTCGAGGCCGATGGTGCGGTGGTCGAGAAGGGCGAGATCATAGGCTGCATCGGAAAGGTGGCGTAGCGCACTACTCGTACTGCTCTGGGGCGCCACTCGGTAGGGCCGGTCCTGGTACAGCAGGATCCTGTTCACAAGACCGGCCTCGGCCGGGTCGGCGTCGACCAGAAGGATGGAGAATGCCGTCGTGTCTGTGGAGGTCTGGGTCTGCATGGGGCTACGTCACCAGAGCATATTAACGGAGAGTAAACTATAAAACAGATATAAATTGGGTTGAAGTGCGGCGGAATGTCCGAGCGGACACAGTCTCCATTGTCCGGAAAACGATCGAGACTGTGTGAAAACTCTTCAGCTTCGGATTTCTAGGATTCCTTGCCGACCGCCTAGGGGTTACGGTCGCTCATGCAGCACATCCAAGGCCCGTCTCGCTCCCAGTCGCTCCTGTTGCCGGCGTGCGTCGAGGACTATGTCGGTCCTGACAACGTGGCCCGGTTCATCGATGCCTTCGTCGACAGCCTGGACATGACGGAGGCGGGCTTCGAACGAGTAACACCGGCGGTGACCGGACGGCCAGGCTACGATCCGCGCGACCTGCTGAAGCTTTACATCTACGGCTATCTCAACCGCATCCGGTCCAGCCGGAAGCTGGAGGCCGAGACCCACCGCAACCTCGAGGTCATCTGGCTCCTCCGCCAGCTCCGCCCGGACTTCAAGACGACCCTCGGACTTCCGCCGGAACAACAGGTCCTCGTTCCGGCAGGTCTTCCGTGAGTTCGTCGCGCTCTGCCGGGGCCTCGATCTCTACGGCGCGAAGATGCTCGCCGTGGACGGCACCAAGCTCAAGGCCGTGAACGGCTCACACAGGAACTACACCCGTGCGAAGTTGGCCAAGGCCATGGCTGAGAACGACGAGAGGCTGGCGCGCTATCTGGCCGAGATGGACGAAGCAGATGCCAGCGACGGAAGCGAAGAGCCTCCGCAGCACATCGAGAAGCTGGAGGAGAGGATCGCGTCCATCCGCACAAATCGCGCAGAGCTGGAGCGCAGCCGCGCTGCCTTGGAGGCCAGCGGCGAAGCGCAGATCTCCCTGACCGACCCGGATGCTCGTGCCATGCAAGCCTCCAGCCGCATCGGCGTGGGCTACAACGCCCAGATCGCGGTGGACGCCAAGCACA
>CAYULR010000282.1:0-3692 GCA_964445685.1 uncultured Algimonas sp. | reverse complement strand
GAGCAGCCTCCCCCTAGCCACGCCCCGCGCCAAACCCTAGGTAGCGCCCATGAATTATATAGACGCAACCGACGCCCCGGTCTTACGCGACGGCGCCATCAAGCTCCATGGCCCTGCCGGGTTCGAGGGCATGCGCAAGGCCGGACGGCTGGCCGCTGCCTGCCTGGACCACCTCGCCCCGCTGGTGCAGCCGGGTGTCAGCACTGAAGCGCTGGACGGTGCGGCCCGCACCTTCATCCTTGATCACGGCGCGGTTCCCGCGACCGTGGGCTACCGGGGCTACAAGCACTCGCTCTGCACCTCGATCAATCACGTGGTCTGTCACGGCATCCCGGGGCCGAAGCCGCTCAAGGACGGCGACATCCTCAACATAGATGTCACCGTCATTGTGGACGGCTGGCACGGCGACACGTCGCGCATGTACTCGGCCGGCACGCCGAACCGCCGCGCCGAACGCCTGATGGACATCACATATGACGCGTTGATGCTCGGCATCGCGGCGGTGAAACCCGGCAACACGACGGGCGATATCGGCCACGCCATCCAGAGCTTTGCCGAAGGCGAGCGTTATTCAGTGGTCGAAGACTTTTGCGGCCACGGCCTCGGCCAGCTCTTCCACGACAGCCCGAACATCCTGCACTATGGCCGCCCCGGCCAAGGCGAAGAACTCCGCGAAGGCATGTTCTTCACCATCGAGCCGATGATCAATCTCGGCCGTCCGGGCGTGAAGATCCTGTCCGACGGCTGGACCGCCGTGACGCGCGACCGGAAACTGACGGCGCAGTTCGAACATTCCATCGGCGTGACCAAGGATGGCTGCGAGATATTCACCCAGTCCCCGACCGGGCTGCACAAGCCGCATGCCGGTTGATCCCCACGCGGAAGACGGCGCGGTCAGCGACTTCGAAGCCATGCTGCGCCGCAAGTCCGCGCCTGTGCCTGCCCCTCATGAGTCCGTGCCTGAAAAGCCTGCGCCCCTGACGCAACATCCCACCGAGGCCACACCTGCCGCCGAGGCCTCCTCGCCCGGTCCGGCTCCAAAAAAAGCCAAGCCGCACTTTCACGACCACCGGGACCGGTTGCGCGACAAATTCACCCGCCGGGGCGCGGACGCGTTCGACGATTACGAACTGCTAGAGCTGATTCTCTTCCAGGCCCTGCCCCGGATCGACACCAAGCCCATCGCCAAGACCCTGATCGAGCGTTTCGGCTCCCTTGCCGAAGTCGTGGCCGCGCCGGTCGAGAAGCTGACGACCGTAAAGGGCATAGGCCCGAACGCGGCGCGCCAGCTGAAGATACTGCAACAAGTCGCGATTCGCGTGGGGCAGTCTTCCGTGCTGAACCGCCCGGTCCTGTCGAGCTGGAACGCCCTGCTCGACTATTGCCGCGCCGCCATGCAGTTCGAAGGCCGCGAGCAATTCCGCGTGCTTTTCCTCGACAAGAAGAACCGCCTGCTCGCCGGTCTATCCGCGCGAGATCGTCCGCCGCGCCCTCGTCCACGAAGCGACCGCCATCATCCTCGCCCACAACCACCCATCCGGCGATCCGACCCCGTCACGCCAGGACATCGAGCTGACCAAAGCCATCGTCGAGACCGCCCGCGCCATCGACGTCATCGTGCACGACCATCTCGTCATCGGCCGCAACGACGTGGCCAGCTTCAAGATGCTGGGGCTGATGTAGCTTCCCGCTTGCCCGGAGCGTTTCCTCTGCTACTCGAATGGAAACAGCGGGGATAGACGATGAGCAAGATACCGGCCTCCGAGCCCAAACGCTACAGGACGATGGTCCTGCTGCTTCTGACGCTCGTCTACGGGTTCAACTTCATCGACCGTCAGATCGTCGGCATTCTCGCGCCCTTCATCCAGGCCGACCTCGACCTGACCAACACGCAGCTGGGGCTTCTGATCGGCCTCGCCTTCGCGGCCTTCTACACCATCATGGGCATCCCCCTCGCCTTCCTGGCCGACCGGATGAACCGGGTGACGTTGCTGTCCATCGCCCTGGCCACGTGGAGCGGCTTCACGGCGCTGACGGGCTTCGCGCAGAACTTCCTGCACATTGCGCTGGCCCGGGTCGGTGTTGGAATCGGCGAAGCGGGCGGCAGCCCGCCCTCGCACTCCATGATTTCGGACTTCTACAACAAGGAAGAACGCGCAGGCGCGCTTGGCGTCTACTCCCTCGGCATCCCGCTCGGCATCATGAGCGCCTACTTCCTCACGGCGGCCCTTCTGGGCGCGGACCCCAACACGGTGGATTGGCGTCGCATCTTCATCATTCTGGGCATCACGGGCGTCGGCCTCGCCCTTCTGGTCAAGCTCGTCATCCGGGAACCCGTTCGAGGCGCGATGGAAGAAGGCGTGGTGAAATCGTCCGGCTACATCTCGATCTCCGAGGCTATGTCGCGCGCCTCCATGCTGCCGCGCTATGTCGGTTTCGGCACGCTGGCCGCTCTTCTGGTGGGGGGCGCTTTGCTGGGCCACATCGCCTGGCTGTTCGTCATCATCGGCGTTCTTTTGCTCGTTACCCTCTTCCTGCTGTCCATCCAGCCCGGCGTTTTGACGATCATATCGATCAAGTCGTGGTGGTGGATGGCGCTGGGCATCGCTTTCGCCAGTTTCGCCGGTTACGCCGTGTCAGGCTTCCAGACGAAGTTCCTTCGCCTTCTCGATCCTGAATTCAGCTTCCGGACCATCATCATCTGGATCGGTATTATCAACGGGACGCTCTACGTCGCCGGCACCTATTTCGGGGCCAAGCTCGTGGACTGGCGCGCCAAGAAGGACATCCGCGCATACGGAACTATCCCGGCCCTGTCGCTGATCGTTGCCTTCCCCTTCGCTATCCTGACCTTCTGGGCGCCGAGCGTCGTTCTCCACCTCGTCTTCGGCGCGGCCCTGCAAGTCTGCCTCGGTGTCTATCTAGGACCCAGTTTCGCGATCGCGCAGACCTTGGCTCCGGTTGCGCTGCGGGCCATGTCGACGGCGCTTTTCTTCTTCGTCCTGAACATGATCGCCCTGGGCGGAGGCCCGACCTTTGCGGGCTTCATGATCGACGTGTTCATCGGACAGGGCTATGAGGAGTTGGATGCGACACGCCTGGCCATGTACTGGACCTTCGGCGCCATGTTGCTGGCCGTGTTCTTCTACGCCCTCGTGCGCATCACACTGCCGAAGGATTGGGCCGAGGCGGAAGCCAGGAACAAGGCCACTTCCTGAAACCGTCCACTTTCAATCGAGGTAGGAACCGCTAAGACGCGGCCATGATCGAGCGCTACACACGTCCCGAAATGGCCGCCATCTGGTCGCAGGCCAGCAAATACCGCATCTGGTTCGAGATCGAAGCCCATGGCTGCGATGCCCTTGCCGAGCTGGGAGTGATTCCCAAGGAAGCTGCCAAGACCATCTGGGAGAAAGGCGGCGCGGCGGAGTTCGACGTGGCGCGCATCGACGAGATCGAGCGCGAGGTGAAGCACGACGTCATCGCTTTCCTGACGCACCTCGCCGAATTCATCGGCGAGGATGCGCGTTTCGTGCACCAGGGTTTCACCAGCTCCGACATCCTCGACACCACCCTGTCCGTGCAGATGGCGCGCGCGACGGACCTGCTGCTGGTCGGCATGGACCGCGTGCTGAGCGCGCTGGAAACCCGCGCCCGCGAGCACAAGCACACCATCACCATCGGCCGCAGCC
>CAYULR010000281.1:0-3720 GCA_964445685.1 uncultured Algimonas sp. | reverse complement strand
CGTCAATTCCGTTGTCGACCACCTCGTAGACCATGTGGTGCAGACCCGAGCCATCATCCGTGTCGCCGATATACATGCCGGGGCGTTTGCGCACCGCATCGAGGCCCTTGAGGACCTTGATGGAATCGGCGCCGTAATCGGCTTCGGGAAGGGACTGTTCGGGTTGTGGTGCGGGTTCGGCCATAAGTGTCGAATCAATGCTGCGTGGGAGCCTTGTATATAGAGTCTGGACGCGCCGATTGCACGGATTTAGACCGGAAGCGCAACATGTTGAGGGGCATGGCCATGGGGAGAAAGCAACACAAGGCATGGGCCGCATCGGCTTTTGTTCTCGGAAGCTTGCTCTGGGGCTGCGCCCCCGCCTCCGACCCCAAAACGCCTCCGGAAGCGACCTCCGCTCAGCCTTCCAGCTATAATTGGAGCGTTATCGACGCCTACCGCCCCACCGGGGCCGCGACATCACCCAAGGCGCTGGATGCACGCTTCGAGGCGCTGGTCGATGCCTTCCTCCATGAGGCTCAGCCCAAGGACGACGCCGCGCGCGAAATGGTCCGCCGCGTGGACGCGCTGAGCCCGCTGGGCGATCTCGACGCGGCCCTGCCGGAGATCGATGCGCTTCTGGCGGAGCTCGACACGCGCTACGACCCGGACGCGGCACTTCGCGCAAGCCTGCTGCACCACCAGGTCTGGACGCTGGCAGAGCTGGGACGCCTCGACGACGCGAACGCCGCGCAGGCGGAGGCCGAGCGCATCGCGGCCGCGACGACCGGCCCGGCTGCCCGCCTGGTCCGCGCGCAGGTCGCGGGCGCGCAGGCCTTCATCCTGTCCAAGGGCGACGACATGGCGGCAGCCGCCGACGCCCTGCGTGCCGCGCATGAGATGCTGGACGACCCGGAAGGGTTCGAGGCGTTCGAACACGCCAATCTGCTGCGCGGTACGGCGACGCTGGACTATTTCGCCGGGCGCCAGGTCCAGTCCGTGGAGACGGGCCGTCGGGGCGTGGCCCTGCTGGATGCCTCCGTCGACCCGCGCCGCCCCAACCAGATCGACCGCCATGTCGGCGCGGTCAGCACTCTGGCCGCGCTGGAAGGCGTCACGGGCGAGGCGGACGCCGCCTTCGCCAACCAGGAAAAGGCCATGCGCCTCGCGGCCGCCTACCTGCCCGAACGCTCCCACACCGTATCAACCCTGCAGCACAATTACGCGCACGGGCTGACCCGCCGGGGTCGGCACCGCGAAGCCGAAGCCGTCTACCGCTCCGCGCTCAACAGAACGGTCGAGACGCTCGGCCCGGACCATCCGGACGTGGGCATCACGCTGGGCAAGCTGGGCGAAACGCAGATGCGCCAGGGCCGCCACGACGCCGCCCTGCGCACGCTCGATCAGGCGCTGCGCGTCGTGCGCGACAAGGCCATTCCCATGAACGTGGCCTACGCCGCCGCCGATGCGGGCGAAGCCGCGATGATGACCGGCGCTTTCGACGCGGCAGAAACCTATTTCCGCGAGGCCGTCTCGCTGTTGGAGGACGGTGATGCGGAGGGCGCGGACGCCCACGCGCCCGCAGCAGGCGTCACGCAACTCTACTACGCGGACCTGCTGTCCCGCCTGGGCCGCCACGGCGAAGCCGCCGTCCAGGCCGAGGCGGGAGCCGCCCGCATCCTGCCCGCCCTGCCCGAAACGTCATCCGAAGGCCGCATGGCCCGCGCGCAGACGGTTCTGGCCCGCAGCATGACCGACCCGGCCGGAGCCCACGCACAGGCCCGCCCCCTGGCGGACGAGCTCGACCTCGCCCTGCGCAGCGGACGCTTCGAGGATGAAGGCTGGTCGCGGGCTTCGGCCGCGCTGCGCCGCCCGCTGGCCCTGCTGTCCCAGGTCGCGGTCCGTGCCGGCGACGCGGAGGAGAGCTTCCGCCTGCTGCAGCTCGCCACCCTGTCCGACATGGGCGAATGGGAACAGCGGCGACGCCTCGCCGCGACGCAGGCCGACCCGGCCCAGCGCGACCGGCTGGAAACGCTGCGCCGCACGCGCGAAGCGCTGATGCAGGCCGACACGGCGTTGCAGCAGGCCATCGCTTCGGAAGACGCCGCAGCCGCCGAGCTGAAACGCCGCGACATCCGCGGGCTTCGCGGCACGCTGGCCGATGTTCTGGACAGCAAAGACGCCTCCCTGCGCCTGCGTTCCCTGGCTTCCGTCCAGGCCGCCTTGCAGCCCGACGAAGCCGTCCTGTTCGTCATCACCGACCCGCGCCCCAGTGCCGTGCTCGTGCGCGCTGACAGCGTACAGCTCCGCGCGAGCGAGCTTTTCGGCTCGGAACTGCAGCGCGCCGCCGACGGCCTGCGCCGGTCCGTGCTACGCGGCGAAGCGACCGCACCGACCGAGGACGCCGACACGCTCGGCTGGATGTTCGAAGCGGGCGATCTGAGCGGCGTGGACACGCTGCACGTTTTGGGCACGGACGCTTACGGGCGCTTCCCCATGCACCTACTGCCCGACCCGGCCGCGCCGGACCGATGGCTGGGCGAACGGGTGGCGCTCAACCACTTGTCGGGACTGGAAGCGCTGTTCGGCGCGCCGGACGCAGGCGCGGCGCGCCCCGCGGCCGCGCGATACCTCGCCGTGGGTGACGCCGCCTTCGCAGGGCCCGGCGCGGACATGCAGGACACGGCAGTGCCCGCGACCAACCCGATGGAGCGCCGCCGCGACGCGATGCGCGCCCTGTCGCCCCTGCCGGAGACACGCCGCGAAGTGACCGACATCGCCGCCGGGTTCGACGGGCCGCAGACGCTGCTGCTCGGCCAGGCCGCCACCGAAGCCGCGTTCCGCGACGCCGACCCGCAATCGGCGGGGTTGATCGTGCTGGCCACGCACGGGTTGATGGCGGGCGACCTGCCCGGCCTGTCCGAGCCCGCCCTGGCCTTCACGCCACCCGCCGGGACGGACGGAGCGTTGGAAGCGTCAGATGACGGACTGCTGACCGCGTTCGAAGTGTCCGACCTCGTCCTATCCGCCGACCTCGTCATCCTGTCGGCCTGCAACACCGCGTCTTCGGATGCAGGCGACCAGCCCCTCTCCGGCCTGCCCCGCGCCTTCGTGTCGGCGGGCGCGAAAAGCGTCATGGTCAGCCACTGGCCCGTCCGCGACGACGCCGCCGCGCACCTGTCCCAAGCCACCTTCCGCGCCAGGCAAGAGGGCGCAACCGCCCCGCAAGCCCTGAGAACCGCAATGGCGGACCTGCGCGCCTCCGGCCTGGACGGCGCGGAAGACCCGGGCGTCTGGGGCGCGTTCGTGATCGTGGGGCGATGAGAGGGTTAGAAGCGCCGGGGCTTGCTTGCGCGGCATTGCAAATTCGATGCAGGCCGCCTGTCCGCGAGAGGCAGTTGGCTTGGCTTAACTTCGAATGGCTTAGCTCTCGGGATCACGCGTTCAGGTAAAATTCTTCTCCCACGCCGTCCCCGGCACTTGTTGCCGGGGTCTGGTCGAGGGCATGCTCATAAGACACGGCTTGTGAGGAAGTGTGAGGATAGGCCCCGGCAATAAATGCCGGGGACGGGCTCGCGGAGAGAGGGTTTGGGTTGGCTGGCGAGATGTGTCCGCACTTATCGCGGTTGGGTTCTGCAAGCCTTTCAGCAGCTTGCAAGAAACTTGGACAATCGTATCCGCCCCGCCCCAAACCAAGGCTATAACACCTCCGTTCCCGGCTGCTCTTAACAAGCCGATGAA
>CAYULR010000280.1:0-3730 GCA_964445685.1 uncultured Algimonas sp. | reverse complement strand
CGCGCCCACACAACGACGGAGCCCGCCGCCGGGCCGCCGGACGCCACGCCGTGCTCCAACGATCCCCCCGCGCCCCGGCCCGCTGCCGGGGCGCGGTCCACGGTCGGCGCGCACGCCGTCGCCGCACCGCCCAGGCCAAGCAGGGCGAGCGCGCTGCGCCGCGTGGCCTGAACGCCCGATTTATGCTTGCCGGATGGGGGCTTGGAAGGCAGTTCGGACATGCATCGGCGCTAGTGCATTGCGCGGCGAGCGTCCAGCCCGCGAACCCTTGGCGCGGCCCTCACGAAGGCGGGATAGTCAATATGGATATCGAGGATACGGAAAGCGGAAGCGGCGACAAGATCAACGGCGTCGACGGCTTCCTCGTCGCGACCGGTGTCGCCGCCATCGCGCTCGTCCCGACCTACGCCGCCCTGCTGGTCGCCCCGCAGCGTTTGGCGGACCGGCTCGACCCGCGCCAGTTCGGCAAGCGCGACTGGGCGCTTCTGGGGCCGGGAAGCTTTTTCGTCGCCTCCGTGCTGCTGGTCATACTCGTGGGCATGTTCCTGACGGCCGGGCTGGAAGCGCCCGATACGGCGGAGCTGGAGAGCGCGCGCAAGACCGGCGTGGCCTATTCGTTCGGCGCAGCCATCGGCGGCACGATGAAGGGGCTGGAGAACACGCTGCGCAGCGGCGACTTCTGGAACGCGGCCGCAATCGCCATGCCGATCTTCGGCTTCGTCGTCGCCCTGGCCTTTCCGCTGCGCGCCCTGATCGGGTCGGCGGCGCCCCGCTTCCGGGCCGTCCAGGCCGTTGCGGCGTCGCTATACATGGTGGGCGGACTGATGGTCGGCACGTGCGCGGTTGTCATCGCCCTGATGGTGGCCTCTCCGTTGATCGGGCGCATGGCGGCGTCGGGTCTCGGCGTGATCTGCATTCTCGGCATCGTGCTGATGACCTCGCTGCAGACCTATCATTTCGGCCAGGCCTACGGACCCGTCCGGGAAACGCGCCTGGGCATCGCCTGCGCCCTGACGCCGATGGCGATCGTCGCGCTGCTGGTGGCGTTCGCCATGCTCGCTTCGGCGGGCGGGGCCGGGGCTGCGGCTGGTGGTGCGGAGGCAAGTAGCGCCGTGGCAAGCGCTACCGGGGATGGCTAGGCGAGCGACTGCCCGTCATCGATGGTCGTGACCGTGCCGGTGACCTGCCGTGAATGGTCGGAACACAGGAACAGCACCGTACCGTCCAGCGCGTCCGCATCCGCCACGCGGCGGCGCGGCCATCCGGCCAGCATCTTCTGGCCGTGCGGCGTGTCGAACAGCCCGTCATTGATTTCCGTCTGGATGTAGCCCGGCGCGATCATGTTCACGTTCACGCCCATGCGCGTCCAGTCGCGCGCCAGGATGCGGCCCATATGGGTCACGCCAGCCTTGGACGACGCGTAGAACGCCATGTTGGGCGACACGATGTCCGCCGTGATCGATCCGATGATGACGATGCGCCCGCGCTCGTTTTCGCGCGATCCGGCCTCCATCATGCGCTTGGCGCCCTCCCGGGCCGTCAGGAACACGCCCTTCATATTGACGTCGAAGGTGGCAGCGAAGTCCTCGGGCGGGTTCTCGGTGGACCGGCCCACATCCCGCGCCATGCCTGCATTGGCGATGACCGTGTCGACGGGGCCGAGCTGCGCGGCGACGGCGTCATAGGCGGCGATGGTCTGCGCCTCGTCGGACACGTCCAGCTCCACCGCCATGGCCGTCCCGCCCCGGGCCTCGATCTCGTCCTTCAACGACGCCAGCCGGTCTACCCGCCGCGCTGCAAGCGCCACCTTCGCACCGTGCGCGGACAGTACCTTCGCCATGCGTTCGCCCAGCCCGGATGACGCCCCGGTGACAAGAGCTACCCGGCCGGACAGATCATAGGTGTAGGGAGAGAAGGGATCGCGCATGCCCAGCCTGTAGGGCAAGCCCGCCGACCGTGGGAAGGACGATCTTCAAGGTGCGTCCTTTTTCGCATTCCTGATCCAGAACGTGCCCATGGGTGCCACCGCCATCACGCCCAGCAGGACCAGAAGGCTCACGACTTCCAAAGTGCCGCCGCTGCGCTCCCGCTCCATCGGCGTCAGGCTCGACGCGAAGAGATGGTATCCGACCACGAGGCAGAACGCCGCCACCGTCCCGCCCGCATAGACGACGATCCAGCGCTGGGTCCGCACGGGAGAAAAGAGGTGCGCCACCGCGACCAGCAGCGACAGGGACCAGGACAGCACAGCCACGACAAAGGCGATGTCCTGCGTGCGCATCGGAGGCATCACCGGACTGCGCAACTCGCTGACCGTAACGACGGTCAGCCACAGCGCCACGACCGACCAGGAGGTCGCGCCGACAAGACAGAGCGCGATCGCTTTGGTCGAAGGCGGTCTCACAACCGCCCCACACGGTTCGCCCTGGCTTTGACGCGCCTTGGGTTCTTCACGAGGGCGGGCCATATCGCGCGGCTGCCTTTGGGCCATTTGCGGCGGGCGCGGAGCATGGCGGGGGTTCCGGTCAGGCCGTGCCAGAGGCCGCGCGCCATGGGTTTGGTGCGGCCTTCGACTTTCAGCGTGTAGGCCAGCTGGGCGAGGTTGGCGGCGACCATGAGCGGCAGCAGCAGAACGGCCAGCGCGGCGGGCATGGAGGACATCCAGGTCCAGACCCGGTTCCGGTAACCGTGGTAGATCGCGAAGTCCGACGTCCGCCCGCTGATGCCGGAGCCGACATGTTCGACCACCGCGTCGTGGACCTGCACGGCGCGCCCGCCCAGGCGGCGCATCTTCAGGGCGAGGTCCACATCCTCGTGGTAGCAGAAGAAGCGCTCGTCGAACCCGCCCGCCGCCTCGAACGCCTCGCGCTGGTAGGCGGCCGCCGCCGCGCAGGGGCCGAAAACGGGGAAGTCTTCGGTGAATGTGCGCAGGGGCTTTTCGAAGTTCGCCCGGTAGGCCGCGCCGTAGATCGAATACTCGTCGCCCGTTCCGTCGAAGACAGGCGCGACGCCGTCGGGCAGGTCGGCCATGACCTGCATGGATCCGAACATGGTCACATAGGGATGGTTTTGCGTCGCGCGGTGCAGGGCGGAGAGCCAGCCGGGACGCGCGAACGCATCCGGGTTCAGCGTGACTAGCCACGGCGCGCGGGACTGTTTTGCCGCGCGGTTGTTCGCCACCGCGAAGCCGAGGTTTTCGCCGGCTGCGTCGATGCGGAACCGCGCGTCCAGCTCCGGCAGCGCCTCCAGCGATCCGTCCGTGCTGCCATTGTCGACGATGACCGCTTCGAAGTCGGCGAAGTCCTGCGCCGCCAGCGCGTCCACGGCGCGGCGGATGTAGTCGCCGCCATTGTAGTTGACGAGGATGACGGTGAAGAAAGGTGCTTCGGACATGGATCGTTCCCGGGTCCGGCCCGGAGTCCGGAACGGCTTGCAGGCTGCTCACGACACTCCGCGCCCCGGGTCAAGTCCGCAGGTGGATATAAAGGAATTGTTATATGCGCGCGCGCCGTCTATGGGGCACGCGACATTCCAACACACCCGAACATCGAAAGCCCACTCCCATGAGCGTTCAAGACTACGTCGTCAAAGACATCTCCCTGGCCGATTTCGGCCGCAAGGAACTCGACATCGCCGAAACCGAAATGCCGGGCCTGATGGCGCTGCGCGAAGAATATACGGGCCAGAACCCGCTGGCCGGCGCGCGCATCGTCGGGTCCCTGCACATGAC
>CAYULR010000279.1:0-3744 GCA_964445685.1 uncultured Algimonas sp. | reverse complement strand
CTCATGCACCGTCTGGTCCCGACGCTTGTATCCGAAATGGGCGACGCGTTCGGAGAGCTGAACCGCGCGCAAGCCAGCATCGAAGCGACCTTCGAGCAGGAGGAAGAACGCTTCCGCCGTACGCTGGGCCGCGGCATGGGCCTGCTGGAGGAAGCGACCGACGGGATGGGCGAAGGCGACGAGTTGCCCGGCAAGACCGCGTTCAGCCTCTACGACACGTACGGGTTCCCGCTCGACCTGACACAGGACGCGCTGCGCGGCCGGGGCATCGGCGTGGACGTGGCCGGGTTCGAAGCCGCCATGGAAGAACAGCGCGCGCGCAGCCAAGCGGATGGCGGCAAGTTCGACGCGGCCGGCTCCGACGATGTCTTCAAGGCGATTCGCGAAGCGGACGGCGCAACGGGCTTCACGGGCTATGACCGCCTGTCCGAAACGCACGACATCATCGCGCTTCTGCAGAACAATGAGAAAGTCGACCGCGCCGTGCCGGGTCCCGTCATGTTCCTGACGCGCGAGACGCCGTTCTACGCCGAATCCGGTGGCCAGGCGGGCGACCGGGGTGTGGCGCAGTTCGACAATGGCGCGCGCATCGAGATCACGGACGTCCAGAAGAAAGCGGGCGATCTGCACGTCCATGTCGGCGAGCTGTCCGGCGAGATCTCCGTCGGCGAGAGCGCCCTCATCAGCGTCGATCCCGACTGGCGCGAGAAGACCAAGCGCAACCACTCCGCCACCCACATCATGCACGAAGCGTTGCGCCGCGTGCTCGGCGATCACGTCACGCAGAAAGGCCAGATGGTCGACAAGGACCGTATCCGCTTCGACATCAGCCACGGCGCGGCCATCACGCGCGAAGAGCTGGCCAAGGTCGAAGACGAGGTGAACGCGATCATCCAGCAGAACGTGCCCAGCTCCACCAAGCTCATGTCGCCCGACGCGGCCATCGAAGCCGGTGCCATGGCGCTGTTCGGCGAGAAGTATGGCGACGAAGTCCGCGTGCTCGCGCTCGGAAAGGATGTGGACGGGTCCGACTATTCGGTCGAGCTGTGCGGCGGGACCCACGTCGAGAATACGGGCGATATCGGCCTGTTCAAGATCGTCTCCGAAGGCGCGGTCGCGGCGGGCATCCGCCGGGTCGAGGCCATCACGGGCGAGGCGGCCCGCCAATATCTGGAAGAGCGCGCGGGCTTTGCGCAGGCGGCGGCCGACACGCTGAAGGCCAAGGTCGAGGACGTTCCCACCCGCATCGAAGCGCTGATGAAAGAGCGCAAGCAGCTGGAGAAGGATCTGGCGGAAGCCAAGAAGCAGCTCGCGCTCGGCGGAGGCGGCGGTGCGGCTGCCGGACCCGAAGAGATCGGCGGCGTGCAGTTCGTCGGACGCGTGCTCGAAGGCATTGGCGGCAAGGAGTTGCGCGGCATGCTGAACGAGCAGATCGCAAAACTTGGCTCCGGCGTGGCGGCGTTCATTGCGCGCGACGGCGGCAAGGTCGCGGTGGCCGTGGCGGTTTCGGACGATCTGTTGGGCGAACGCTCGGCCGTGGACCTGGTCAATGCGGGCGCGGCAGAAGTCGGCGGTCGCGGTGGCGGCAAGCCGGGCATGGCCCAGGCCGGCGGCAGCCAGCCGGAGAATGCGGAAAAAGCGCTCGACGCCATCAAGGCGGCGCTGGCGGGCTAGGCGCTGGCTGGCTAGGGGAAGGGCGGCTACTCCGCCGCTTCGGCGGCCCGCATCCGTGCATATTCCTGCGTGCCGTGCGTGATGAGCGTGTCCGATCCGACCGTGTCCGTCAGGCCATAGGCCGTCTTGTCGGAGGCGAGGCGTTCATAGAGGGGGCCGAAGTCCTGCTGCGTCGCGCCCAGCAGTTGCTCGAAGCTGTCGATCACGAAGTAGAGCTGCTGGAAATCGTCGATGCGGTAGTCCGTGCGCATCACCCGTTCCAGATCGAACCCCAAGCGGTTCGGGCTGTCGGATTCCAGTGAAAACGGCGTCTCCCCGGCGGAACTGACGATGCCCGCGCCGTAGATGCGCAGGCCTTCCGGGCGCTGGATCAGGCCGAATTCCACCGTGTACCAATAGAGCCGCGCCAGTTCCTTCAACCGGCCCAGCGACTCCGCGCGAAGGCCACCCTGACCGTAGGCCTGCATGTAGTCCGCAAAGACGGGCAGGGTCAGCATGGGGACATGGCCGAAAATGTCGTGGAAGATGTCCGGCTCTTCCAGATAGTCGAGCTGGTCGGCCTTGCGGATGAAGCGCCCGGCCGGGAAGCGGCGGTTGGCCAGATGGTCGAAGAACACATTGTCCGGCACGAGGTGCGGGACCATCACGACTTCCCAGCCCGTCAGCGCCTTCAGCTTCGGATTGATAACGGCGAGGTCCGGAATGCCGCCCGAGCCGAGGTCGAGCAAGCCGAGCCCGGTGTGGAACTCCGACACGGCCCGGTCCTTCAGAATGTCCATCTGCCGACGGTAGAGCGTATCCCACACGGCATGTTCTTCGTCCGTGTAGCGGTCCCACTTCTGCGCGATGGTGAAGTCGGCGGCGGGGGTCTGCTCGTCGATGACGGGGTCGAAAACGGCCATGATCGCTCTCCTTGTTTAAAGCAGACTATCCTGTTGCATGCGGGCGGGCTTTGGCGTTCATGCCCGGGATCGCTCTTCTCGCGCGCAACCTATGCCCTAATCACGCTTTCTTCCGCCAAACAGTTCCAACAACCCGTTCTGGATCTGCTCTTCGGGAGACAGGGGCTCCTCCGGTTCCGGCTCTGGCTCGCCGCCTGGCACGTCATTCCGTTCTGGTGGCGCCTCCTGGGAAGGCTGGCTCGGCGCGCCTAGGATCGAGCCAATCAATCCGCCCGCCTCTCCGCCAATGCGGTCGCCGATGACACGTTGCGCCTCCTGCGCGGCGCGCGCCCGGACGACTTGGCCCAGAAACTCCGAATCCAGTCCGGCCTTGGCGGACCCGAACGGCCCGGAGATGCGGAGCGGGATGCCGAAGGCGGCAAGGCCTTGCGCCTGCTCGCCGACCGCTTTGGGGCGCAGGCGGATGTCCACGGTCTGCGCGCCCAGATCGACTTGGCCGCCGCCTTCCACGATCACCTGCGGGGAGGTGAGGGTGAAGCTGTTCAGCGTCGCGACCCCGTCTTCCATGGCGAAACCGCCCGCAAGCGCCTGGAACCGCGTGATCTCGTCCGCGCCGATACCGCCTGGCAGGGCCCGCGCCGTGAGCGCTTGTTGCAAACCGCTCAGGAACTCCTGTGCGTCGATGCCCGACAGCGCGCCGTCCTGCACCCGGAACGAGCCTTCCCCGTCGAGCGAACGCATGATGGCGGCCTGGCTGATGCCGGAGCCCGTAAGGCGGACCTGGGTCAGGGCCGTGCCGCTGACCTGCGTGACGCCGGACAGGGCCGAGAGGAAGGGCTCCGCATCCAGCCGTTCCAGCCGTGCCGTCATGTCGATCATGGGCGCACCCTGACGCCCGTCCAGCACGAAGGTCGCGTTTCCATTGCCGCCATAGAGGTTCAGCTGCGGCATCTCCGCGATCAGCATCCCGTCGCGCAGAACGACCTCGCCCCGCGCATCGTCCAGACGCAGGACGGGCAGCTGGATGCGGTCGGCGCTCAAGGACAGGCGCGCATCGGCGGCGCGCAGCCCGTCCGTCGGGATGGGCGCGTCGCTCCAGGCCTGGACCGTGCCTTCGGGACGCTGCGCGGAATAGGCGGCCATGTAGGGCCGCAGGTCTATCGTGCCC
>CAYULR010000278.1:0-3752 GCA_964445685.1 uncultured Algimonas sp. | reverse complement strand
CTTCAACATTCTCGACCATGCCGACTGGGCGCCGCCGCTGGACGGCGCGCATGTCATGGATGTCTTTGCGGGTTCCGGCGCTCTGGGCCTGGAAGCGATCAGCCGGGGCGCGGAATTCTGCCTGTTCGTCGAGCGCCACCCCGAAGCGCTCAAGGCCATCCGCCGCAACATCGACCATTTCAGCCTCGGCGACGAAGCGCGGATCCACCGCTTCGACGCGACCAAGCTCAAGATCGCGCCGGGCAACCGCCCCGCGCCCTTTACCCACGTCTTCATGGACCCGCCCTACGGCAAGAACCTCTGGCAGCCCGTGCTGCGCCGCCTGCCGCGCTATCTGGCCGACGACGGCGTCGTGATCCTTGAAGAGAGCGCCGAAACCGAGATCGCTCCGCGCGGGTGGACTTTGCTTGCGGATAAGGTTTGGGGCGCAGCGAAGGTTGTGTTCCTCGCAAAGGACGCTTCTGCGCAACCTTGAGCCCGGCCGACCGTTCCGTCTCCGCATCTATTGCGGACAACGGAAGGCCATCATGAACGACCTTATCGAACAAGCCCGGCTCCTGATCATGACGGATGAGGAGCGCGAGCGCCAGAAACGCTCCTTCGCCTACGGCACGTCGCATATCGAGAACGAGGCCATCACGCGCCAGATGATCGAGGAAGAGGCCGACCGTTTCGGCCGCTGACGCATATCGCGGCCGCCATTCGGAGGCCGACCTTCCCACGCTGATCGCGGACCCCGCCGAAGTCGCCCGGCGCGAGGCGGCGAACGCGCTTGTCCAGTTCGACGCCATGATCGCGGAGGCCGAACGCGGCATCTCGCGCCGTTTGGCTGGACAGCGCTACCGCCTGCGACCCAGCACGATCCTGACGCTCCACCGCGCCGCCGTGGACGGCATCGACGCCTATGCCGGCGCCTACCGCCCCGGCGGCGTCACTATCTCCCGCTCCCACCACGCCCCACCGCCTGCCGACGCCGTTGCGGAACTTGTCGAAGATATGTGCGACTGGGTGAACGACCATTGGGACGACACCGCGCCCACGGAACTCGCCGCGCGCGTGCTGTGGGAAATCTGCTGGATACACCCCTTCACGGACGGCAACGGCCGGACAGCGCGCGCTGTCGCCTACCTCGTCCTGCTAATCGCTTACGGTCTCATCCTGCCAGGTACGCTCACCGTGCCGGAACAGATCAGCGAGGATCGGAGACCGTACTACGCCGCGCTGGAAGCCGCAGACAAAGCGCGGGAGGAGACGGGCGAGGTGGATGTGAACGCGATGGCATCGTATTTCGAGGCGATGGTGGCGCGGCAGTTGGAAGCGTCAGTCTAGGACCAGTCTTCGGACTCCAAAATCAGAAGAGATCGTTGATTCCCGAAATCGTCAGGTCGTTCTGGAACGCCTCCCTTTCCTGTTCATCGAAGGCTTCGCAAAGCGTTTCGAAAGCTGTCTGAGCGCGTCCATACCCTTTCTTCGCCGACGCTTCATAGAGGCGCGCAGCCCTGACCCGGTCGGCATCGCGGCCAAGGCCGTGTTCATGGGAATGACCGATCAGATACAGGCTTTTCATGTGACCCCGCTTGGCCGAGGGTTCGAGGTGCAGGAAGGCCTCGTCATACTGAGCGTCCATGTAGAGGTCACGACCCGGGCGGTAATGCCGGTCTGCCCCGTTGCTCAGCATACGGTATCCCATTCCCGTCGAGAGCTTTCCTAGAACCCAAGCGGGAAAGAGAGCGAGGATGCAGAAAACGACTATTCTCCCGAAAATGGGTCCCGAATCGAACAAATAGATCATGACTCCATTGGCGATGACCATTGTGGGAAGAGCGCGGACGTAGATCTTACGGAAAATACGATTGCGCTCTGCAAAGTAGAGAGACATCGCGATCAGGAACAGGACGATCAGAAATGACTGCCACCCGCTGATCTCCAGGTCAGGAATCATCTCTGCAAGGCTGAAAAGCGTCACCAAACCGATGACGAACGGGGCCAGGAAAAGAACCGCCCAAATGAACGGATTGCTGAAGATGTAGCGGAGGTGGATTTTGATGAAGCCGGGAATCCGCATCCCCAGAAGCATCGGCGCATAGTCCGTCGCCGCTCGGGTCAGGTTTCTCTTCGACAGCAACCCCAACGCTTTACCGCCGCCCGAACAACCGCTCGATATCCGCGAGCTTTAGCTCCACATAGGTCGGCCGTCCGTGGTTGCACTGGCCCGAGTGCGGTGTGGCTTCCATCTGCCTTAGCAGCGCGTTCATCTCTTCGCCCGTTAGTCTCCGCCCAGCCCTCACCGAGCCGTGGCAGGCCATGGTGCCGCAGACGTGTTCGAACCGTTCTTTCAGGCTGAGCGCTTGGTCATATTCCGACAGGTCGTCGGCGAGGTCGCGGAGCAGCGATCCCGCGTCCATCTTGCCGAGCAGCGCGGGTGTTTCGCGGACGAGGACGGCGCCGACGCCGAACGGCTCTAGGATCAGGCCCATCTCGGCGAACTCGTCTGCGCGTGCCAAAATGCGCGTGGCGTCTGTTTCACCGAGTTCCACAATGTCCGGGATGAGCATGGCCTGGCGTGTGACGCCCTGCCCGCTCATGGCGCGCTTCATGTCCTCGTAGACAAGGCGTTCGTGGGCGGCGTGCTGGTCGACGATGACGATGCCGTCCGCCGTCTGGGCGACGACATAGGTTTCGTGGAGCTGCGCGCGGGCGAGGCCGAGCGGGTAGTCGGGCGTGGGGGGCGGAGGGGCGATTTCACCCGTAAGCGGATCGGCAACGGGCGCGGGCGCGGCGAATGTTTGCAAGGCTTCCTCTACGCGCGCGCTCTGGCCGTCTAATAGCTGCCGCATGTCTGGAGGAGGCGCGGCGTAGGGCTGCGGGCGGTAGTCGCGTTGGTAGGCGTATTGCTGCTGGCCTGCCTGGATTTTGCCGAGCGCATAGTCCGAGACGGTCGTGCTGGCGCGGTGTCCGGCTTCGGCCAGGGCGTGGCGCAGCGCCGAGACGATCAGGCCGCGGACCACGCCCGGCGCGCGGAAGCGCACTTCCGTCTTGGCCGGGTGGACGTTCACGTCGACCATTTCCGGTGGAACGTCGAGATAGAGCGCGGCGACCGGATGGCGGTCGCGGGCGAGGAAGTCCTGATACGCGCCCCGGATCGCGCCGAGCAGCAGACGGTCGCGCACGGGACGACCGTTCACGAACAGGAACTGGTGCTGCGTGTTACCGCGCGAGAAGGTCGGCAGGCCCGCAAAGCCGGACAGGCGGATGTCCTCGCGCGTCTGATCGACGGGCACTGCGTTCTGGCCGAACGCATCGCCTAGCACATCGGCGAGGCGCGACAGACGGCCCTCATCGCCGTCGTCGCGGCGCACCAGCTTCAACGACGTGCGCGCCTGCGTGCCGGACGTGAAGCCCACGGATGGGTTGGCCATGGCGAGGCGTTTGACGATGTCGGAAATGGCCAGAGTTTCGGAGCGTTCGGTCTTGAGGAATTTCAGCCGCGCGGGCGTGGCGTGGAACAGGTCCCGCACCTCGATGCGCGTGCCCGAAAGCCCCCGGCGCGGGGCGGGCCGCACGGACGAGGCGATACCGCCGTCCACCACGACTTCCGCCGCCTCGTCCGCGTCTTTGATCTGGCTGGACAGCGTCAGGCGGGACACCGACGCGATGGAGGGCAGCGCCTCGCCCCGGAAGCCCAGATGCGAGATGTGGAGCAGGTCCCACTCCCCGGCGTCCGACGGGCGGAGCTTGGACGTGGCGTGGCG
>CAYULR010000277.1:0-3754 GCA_964445685.1 uncultured Algimonas sp. | reverse complement strand
GGTCATGGCCGTATAGGTCTCGACCGAGCCGATGCCGTAGATGCAGGAGACCGAGGCCACGATGATGCAATCGTCGCGTTCCAGGATGGCGCGCGTCGCCGCGTGGCGCATCCGGTCGATCTGCTCGTTCACGGAGCTGTCCTTCTCGATGAAGGTATCGGTACGCGGCACGTAGGCTTCGGGTTGGTAGTAGTCGTAGTAGGAGACGAAATACTCGACGGCGTTGTCCGGGAAGAACGCCTTGAATTCGGAATAGAGCTGCGCGGCGAGCGTCTTGTTCGGCGCCATGATCAGCGCCGGGCGTTGCGTCTGTTCGATGATCTTCGCCATGGTGAACGTCTTGCCGGAGCCGGTGACGCCCAGCAGCACCTGGTCGCGGTAACGCTCCTTGATGCCGCCGACGAGTTCCTTGATCGCCTTGGGCTGGTCGCCCTTGGGCTCGAACGGGGAGACGAGGCGGAAGGCCTTGCCGCCTTCCGATTTCTCGGGCCGGTCGGGGCGGTGCGGGGTCCAGAGAGCCGGGGCTTCGGCCAGCGAAATACCCGCTGAGTTTTCAATCGTATCGGCCATGGCGAACAGATAGGAAACGGCGCGCCCTTCGGCAATATAGGCGGACGCCGCGTCGCAGCCCTGTTCTGCATTATGCGGGCGGGTTGCATCTTAGGGGAAGCGTAACCTTGATGGGGCAGGGAGTGGGTCCACACGCCCTCCCGCCAGCCTGGGGGGACGCAAGACGCAGACGCCGAGAGCCCCGAGATCCATGCCGGACAATGCCCCAGAGACAGACCGGAGTGCGCGCCCTTCGCCGCGCCTCGCCGATGTCTGGGGCAAGGCGAAGCCGGCGAAAGCGCGCAAGGCCTCACCGCTTCCCAACCCGTTCCGTCAGATCTGGGCGCACATCCGCAGCCGCATCGTGCTGCGATACACGGCGGCGATCACGGCCATCATCACGGCGAGCGTGGTGCTGTTGGGCGGGTTCTTCTTCTTCCAGTTCCGCGAGATCTCCGTGCAGATGGACCTCGCGACGCAGGACATCATCGAGACCAAATTGCAGGACCGCGACCGGGTCTTCGGCCGGGCGCTGGCCTTCCGGGCGCAGGACTATCTGTTGCAGCCGCTCGCCGATGGGGACCGCGACGCCGTGCAGGCGAGCATCCGCGCCTTTAAGGACGAGCTGAACCTCGACACGCTGTCCGTGTTCGACGCGTCGGGCCGGTTGATCCCGCTGGAGTCCAGCGAAACTTTCTCGGAAGCCGGGATAGAGGAAGGCATGGCCAGGGAAGCCGGGGTCGGAGCCGCAACGGTCCCGCAGACCCTGACGGTGGAGGAGGACGACATCCAGGTAACGCTCGACCGGGTGAGGGTCGACGGCAGCCTCGAAGCTGACGGCGCGGTCGTCGGCTATTACACCCTCGCCCGCTCCATCAGCAGCACCTCGGAAATGCTGAGCTACATCCAGGACGCTTCCCTCGAGGCGCGGGGTATCAATAGCCGCCGCATCCTGAAGGCCGTCCTGCTGGCGGGGGCCTTCGCCATTGCGCTGGGCACGTTCGCGGCCATCCGCATCGCGCGCCGCCTCAGCCGTCCGATCCAGCAGCTGGTCGAAGAGACCGGCCATATCAGCCGCGAGGAGTTCGGCCGGGAGTTGCGCATCGACCATTACGACGAGATCGGCGACCTGTTCGCCGCGTTCAACGAGATGAGCCGCAACCTCGCCGCCGGACGCGAGGCCCAGCGCAAGGCCGCGCACAGCGAACTGGCCCGCGTCGAAGCGGAACAGTCCAGCAAGGCGAAAAGCCAGTTCCTCGCCAATATGAGCCACGAGATCCGCACGCCCATGAACGGCGTGCTCGGCATGGCGCAGCTGCTCAGCATGGACGACCTCACGGCGGCGCAGAAACAGCAGGTCGACATCATCATGCGGTCCGGGGAAGCGCTGATGACGGTCATCAACGACATCCTCGACTTCTCGAAGCTGCAGTCCGGGCAGTTGCGGCTCGAACCGCTGCCTTTCGTGCTGCGCGATACGGTGGACGATGTGATGGCGCTGCTGGGCCACACGGCGCGCGCCAAGGGGGTGGAGCTGATCGGCGACATGCCTATCGGCGTACAGTCCAGCGTGGTGGGCGACGAAGGCCGCGTGCGCCAGATCCTGCTGAACCTGGTCGGCAATGCGCTGAAATTCACCGAAGCCGGTCATGTGCGCCTTGCCGTCTCCTGCGAGGAAACGGCGCGCGGGCCCGAAGGTCCAACGGCCGTGCGCCTGCGCTTCGACATCGAAGACACAGGCATCGGCATCGCGCCGGACAAGCTGGCGACCATCTTCAACCAGTTCGAACAGGCCGACAACACCACAACGCGCCGCTTCGGCGGAACGGGCCTGGGCCTGTCGATCAGCCGCCAACTGGCCGAAGCGATGGGCGGCACGATCACGGTCGCGTCCATCGTCGGCAACGGCTCCGTCTTCTCGTTCCAGGTCGACATGCCCGTCGCCGACGTGTCGGTCTCTGCTAAGTCGGAACCTACGCTGGGCCTTCCGTCCGGCACGCCCATCCTGGTCGTGGACGACCACGAAGCCACGCGCGCCGTCCTGGCCGAACAGCTCGAACGGTTCGGCGCGAAGCCCGTCTGCGTGCCGAGCGCGTCCGCGGCGCTGAGCGCGATGAAACGCGCGCACGACGTCCACAATTTCCGCTTCCCGCTGGTCGTGACGGATCACGACATGCCGGGCCTGACCGGGCTGGACCTGGTGGAGCGTGTGCGCGCGACACCGGAGCTGCACGACACGCCGTTCGTCATCGCCACGACATCGCCGTCCAACCTGATCGCGGACGCCTATGCGCGGCTGGGCGTAGTCGACATCCTGGAAAAACCCTACCCGACGCAGCGCATGACGGAGGTGGTGCTGAACCACCTGGCCGAGACGCAACTCTCCGCGCTGAAGACGATCGCGCAAACGCAGCCCGCAGCGGCCGCCGCAACGCAGGTTCCCCTGCGCCGGAGCGCGTAAAACTAAGGGCTTGCGGCCTGACGGCAGCTCTTGCCCCGGACCGCGCCCTTTGCCACATGCGCAGTTCACACCGGAACGGACTTTCGACCCCATGCCTACGCTGACTTTTCCCGATGGACAGACGCGCGATTTCGATCCCGGTACGACCGGGCTGGAGGTCGCCAAGTCGATCTCCAAGAGCCTGATGAAAAAGACGCTGGCCGTGAAGCTCGACGGCGAGTTGCGTGACGCCGCACGCCCCATCGAGGCGGACGCCTCCATCGAGCTGGTCACGGCCCAGGACCCGGAAGGGCTGGAGCTGATCCGCCACGACGCCGCCCATGTTTTGGCGGAAGCCGTGCAGGAGCTTTTCCCCGGCACGCAGGTCACGATCGGGCCCGTCATCGAGAACGGCTTCTACTACGACTTCCACCGCGACGAGCCGTTCAGCGCGGACGATTTCGCCGCCATCGAGAAGAAGATGGCCTTCATCATCAACCGCAACGACAAGTTCGAGCGTCAGGAAGTCGACCGCGACGACGCGATCCAGATGTTCCGCGAGATGGGCGAGGACTTCAAGGCCGAGCTGATCGAGGACCTGCCCGAAGGCGAGACCATCACGCTCTACAAGCAGGGCAAGTGGTTCGACCTCTGCCGCGGCCCGCACCTGCCCAGCACGGGCAAGATCGGCAAGGCGTTCAAGCTGATGAAGGTCGCCGGGGCCTACTGGCGCGGCGACAGCAACAATCCGCAGCTGCAGCGCAT
>CAYULR010000276.1:0-3796 GCA_964445685.1 uncultured Algimonas sp. | reverse complement strand
CCGGCAGACGCAGACGGTCCGCCACGCCCAGCTTTGCGGCCAGCGCCTCCAGCTCCTGCACATAGGCGTCGCGGCCTTGCGCATCGCCCGCGCAGACCAGCACCACATCGTCCGGCATCTTCGCCAGCGCCTCGACCGCCACGGTCTGTCCCTTCCAGCGCGTCAGCCGACCGGGCAGCAGAACGACGCGGTCGCCGGGCGTCACGCCCCATTTGCGCCAGACCGCCTCGACCCGGATGGGCGGTACAGTAGCCGGATCGAACATCGCCATGTCCACGCCCCGGTGCACCACGCGGATGCGGTCTTCCGGCGTATTGTGCGTGGCCATGATGTGGTCCGCCGTGAACTGCGAATTGGCGATGACCCGGTCGCCCCGCGCCATGACCGAATTGTAGCGGCGCTTGCCCGGAAAACCTTCATTGTAGATGCCGTGATAGGTCGTAACAAACGGCACGCCTTCCGCGATCGCCGCCCGCCAGGCCGCCCAGGCGGGCGCGCGCGAGCGGGCATGGACGATGTCGATCTTGTTCAGCACGATCAGCTTGCGGATCGCCGCCACGCGCCACGGGAAGCTCAGCAGACGCTTCGAGCCGACATTGGCCGTGAAGTGCGTCGCCCCCGTCTTCAGCAGACGCGGCACGAGCCGCCCGCCGCCGCTGACCACGAACGCGCCGTGGCCTTCGGACGTCAGGGCATCGGCGACTTCCACCGTCGTGCGCTCCACCCCGCCCGCATCCAGTTCTGGCAAGACCTGCAGGACATTGTATGAGCGCACCGACGACATTGGAGGGGCGTTAGCCATGAGCCTGCAACACATCAACCATAGCTACGAAAATGGGGACAGCGCCTCCCTCGCCTATAAGCGCACGGACGGTCACGGCCCAATGGTGATCTGGTGCGGCGGGCTGAAGTCGGACATGGAAGGCTCTAAGGCCGTAGATCTGGAACGGCGCTGCGCGGAGGCCCGACAGGCCTTTCTGCGGTTCGACTATTTCGGCCACGGCGTCAGCGAAGGCGAGTTCACGGACGGCACGATCAGCCGGTGGAGCGCCGACGTCTGCGCCATGATCGACCGGTTCGGCAAGAATGGCTGCGTGCTCATCGGCTCGTCCATGGGCGGCTGGGCGTCGCTGCTGGCGGCGCTGGACCGCCCGGAGGCGGTCGCGGGGCTGGTGCTGATCAATCCCGCGCCGGACTTCACGGAGAAGATGGTCTGGGCCGGATGGGACGACCACAAGCGGCAAATGCTGGTCGAGGACGGCATTGTCTATGAGCCGTCCGACTATGACGAGCCCTACGCCTATAGCCGCGCGCTGATCGAGGATGGCCGCGCGCGGCAGATCCTAGACGCACCCATTCCCTTCGACGGTCCCGTGGAGGTGCTGCAGGGCGCGGACGACACGGTCGTGCCCCCGGCCCATTCCGCGCTTATTCTAGACGCGCTGACCAGCGAGCGGATCGGCTACACGCTGGTGAAGGGCGGGGACCATTCCCTGTCGCGGCCCCAGGACCTGGAGCGGCTCTGGCGCACGCTCCAGGCCGTGATCGCGCAGCTCTAGACAATGGTCGTCCCGCTCGATCAGCGCCCGCGCTCCGGTCCCTATTCGGGCCTGAACTACCGCTCCGCCAAGCGTTTCATGGCGCGCCAGTTCGAGGCGGCGGACCTGCCCTTCGCCGACGAGGATGCGCTCGACCTACTGCTGGGTCTCTGCGGGCTGTCGCACGAAGACTATGTGCTGCACGGCACGGATTTCATCACGGCGGAGGCGTTCGATGCGCTGCGCGATGCAGCGGACCGGCGGATGGCGGGCGAGCCGGTGGACCGCATCCTCGGCTGGCGGGCGTTCTACGGGCGGCGCTTCGCGGTGGACGGCGTGCTGTCTCCGCGCGGCGACACGGAAGTCCTGCTGCTGGCCGCGCTCGACGCCCTGAAGGACACACCCTCCCCGCGCCTGATCGATCTCGGCACCGGCTCCGGCGCCTTGGCCGTGTCCGTCCTGGCCGAACGCCCCGACGCCACGGCGGTCGCAACCGACATCGAGCCCGCCGCGCTGGAGACGGCGAAAGGCAATGCGGACGCGAACGGCGTCGCGGACCGCCTGACATTGCTGCGGTCCGACTGGTTCGCCGCCGTGGAGGAGAGCGGCTTCGACGCCGTGCTCAGCAACCCGCCCTACATCACGACGGAGGCGATGGGCGCGCTGGACCGCGAAGTGTCGGAGCACGACCCGCACGGCGCGCTGCATGGCGGGACGGACGGGCTGGACCCGTACCGCATCCTCGTGCCCGGCGCCGTGGCCCGGCTGCGTCCCGGCGGCTGGCTGGGCGTGGAGATCGGCTTCGACCAGGGCGCGGCCGTGGCGGCGCTGTTCCGCGCGTCTAACCTGGCGGATGTGCGCGTCCTGACCGACCCGGCCGGGCTGGACCGGGTCGTCTGCGGGGTCGCGCCTTCGCATCACACCAGCGTGAAACCCCATATTTCACGGGGATAAGCGGTCGGGCTTTCTGAAAAAGCCCTTTGACATGGTCGCCTCAAATGTTACCGAAACTGTGCCGGACGGGTTCTCGAACCGCTGGACACAACGTCCCGACACCCTTGAAATCCCGGCCAGACCACCATCGGACGATCGTTCGCGCCCCACAGCGCCCGTTCCCATCGTCCCGCGTGTTTTAGGACATCCCATGAAGCGTCAGCGCGGCCGCAATCGCAATAACAACAACAATAACCGCAACAACTCGAACCGGTCGATGGAATCCAACGGCCCGGACGTGAAGGTTCGCGGCAATGTTTCGACGATCTACGAAAAATACACGCAGCTCGCCCGCGACGCCAAGACGTCCGGCCACCGCGTGAAGGCCGAGAGCCTGCGCCAGCATGCCGAGCACTATCTGCGCCTGATGAACGAGCAGGAAGAGAAGCGCGAAGCCGAGCGCGAGGCCCGCGAAGCCGAACGCGCCGAGCGCGACGCCAAACGCGAAGCCCGCCGCAACGAGCGCGACGACAATGATGATGGCGAAGAGCGCAAGGGCCGAGGCCGGGGCCGCAACCGCCGCCGCGACGAGGACGACCAGGACGGCTCCGACGAAACGAAGTCCGACGACTCCAACGCCGACGAAAAACCCCGCAAGCCCCGCCGCCGCAAGAAAGACGACGACGCGGAGACCGCCGAAGCGGACGCGTCCGAAGACGCCCCCGAAGAAAAACCCAAACGCCGCCGCCGTGCGCCTGCTCGGGCGAAGGATGAGGGTGTTGAGGCTGCGGAATGATATAATCTAGCCCCACAGGTTTGCTTCCGCGTAGCGGTCTCCGGGCCGTGAAACGGACCGGAAGCAAACCTCCGCGCAGCGGCGCGTCCCCAAAGGACGCGAGGGGGAACTGTCCTCGCAAGCAAATAAGGTCGACGCTCACGCGTTGGCTTTTTTGTTTGGAGCACCCTCTAATTCTTCGCTCATTCCCGCGTAGGCGGGAATCCAGCTTGAGGAAGACTCGTGGGGTTTCTGACCTGCCAGAACCTGGATCCCCGCTTTCGCGGGGATGAGCGAAGGGGAAGGGGGCGAGGTAGATGGTCTTCCCCCACGTCGTCCCCGGCACTTGTTGCCGGGGTCTGGCCGCCTCCGTGTCTACAAGTCGCGTCTTGTGAGGAAGCCTTCGACCAGGCCCCGGCAATAAATGCCGGGGACGGGCTCTCGGCGGGCGCGGTGGGCTGGCTGACGAGATACGTCCGCGCTCATCGCGGTTGGGTTGCTGTATAATTTCAGCGGCTTGCTACAAACTTCAACAATCGTATCCGCCCCG
>CAYULR010000275.1:0-3800 GCA_964445685.1 uncultured Algimonas sp. | reverse complement strand
GGTATGACAGGGGCAGCGGCAAGGGCGCGCCCCGCTTGACCGTGCCGTAGGCGATCGAGCTGTCGATGGAGGCGAGGTTGGGCAGGCGCTGCAGGCCGTGCCGCACGAAGCGCTCATAATCCGCCAGATCGCGCGCCACGACGCGGAGCACATAGTCCGCGTCGCCCGACACCAGAAAACAGTCCAGCACTTCGGGCAGGTCGCGCACCGCACCCTCGAATGCGCGGACATCGTCCTTGGCATGGTCGCGAAGGCGCACCCGGATGAAGGCCGTCAGGTCCAGACCGCATTTGGATGCCGACAGGTTGGCCCGATACCCCCGGATCACCCCATTTCGCTCCAGCACCCGCACGCGCCGCAGGCAGGGCGACGGCGACAAGCCGACCTCCTCTGACAGGGCCTGATTGGTCAGGCGGCCATCGCGCTGCAGAGCATCCAGAATCTTGCGGTCGATCGCATCCATTGGCAGGCTTTCCCGGTTTGCGCCTACCTTTCGGCAGGCTCTGCCAAATCCGTAGCCCAGCTAGATAAAAGACGCCAGACCCGGCGGGCGCGTCCTTGGCAGGATCGTCGCATGACACAGGACACACACGGCTTCGCCACCCGCGCCATCCACCATGGCTACGACCCGCTGGACGCGGACGGGGCGCTGGTCCCGCCGCTGCACCTGACCTCGACCTTTGCCTTCCCGACCGTGGCCGAAGGTGCCGCGCGCTTTGCGGGCGACGCGCCGGGCCATGTCTATTCGCGCATTTCCAATCCGACGACCGCCCTGTTGGAACAGCGCATTGCGAGCCTGGAGGGCATGGAAGCCGGGTTGGCGCTGTCGTCCGGCATGGGGGCAATCACATCGACCATCTGGACGCTGCTTTCGCCCGGCGACCGGTTGTTGGCCGACAAGACGCTCTATGGCTGCACCCATGCCTTCTTCCACGAAACGCTGGCCCGGTTCGGGGTCATTGTAGAGTCCTGCGACTTCACCGACATGGAAGCGCTGGACGCGGCCCTGGATGCCGGTCCGGTCCGCCTGGTCTTCTTCGAGACGCCGTCCAACCCGAACCTGCGCCTGATCGACATCCGCTCCGTCAGCGAGCGCGCCCACGCAAGAGGCGCGACCGTCTTCGTCGACAGCACCTTCGCCTCCCCCGCCCTGACCCGTCCGGGCGAGCACGGCGCGGACCTGGTCATGCATTCGGCCACCAAATATCTGGGCGGCCACGGCGATCTCGTCGGCGGGGTGCTGGCGGGCGACGCGGAGACGATCGGGCGCATCCGGCTGGAAGGCATGAAGGACGCGACCGGCGCGGTCATGGCCCCGTTCGACGCCATGCTCGTGCTCAGGGGCCTGAAGACGCTGGAGCTGCGCATGGAGCGCCACTGCCGCAGCGCGGCCAGCCTCGCGAGCTGGCTGCAAAGCCACCCGGCCGTGGCGCGCGTGATCCATCCCGGCCTGGACGGTCCTGACCGCGCCCTCGCCGCGCGCCAGATGGCGCGCCCCGGCGGGATGATCGCGCTGGAACTCGCCACCGACCTGGCCGGTGCGGCGCAGATGGTGGACCGGCTGCGCTTGATCCGCTGCGCCGTGAGCCTCGGCGACGCCGAAACCCTCATCCAGCACCCGGCGTCCATGACCCACGCGACCTACGCCCCCGAAACCCGCCGCGCCCACGGCATTTCAGACACGCTGCTACGCCTGTCGGTCGGGCTGGAAGCGGTCGAGGACATTCAGCGCGACCTGGACAAAGCGCTGGCGGGCACGCGGAGCCTGCATGCGGGGATGGGATTGGCGGCGGAGTAGCACCCCTTCTCCAACACCCCCTCTCCACAGCAGGCTCGCCGCCACAGTTTAAGTTACGTTATACTATTGCTCATTTGGCGCTGGTCCCTACAACGCCTGCATGACCACCGTGCCGAAGACCTATGACGACTGGAAACACTGCATCACCGTGGATTGCGGAATCGCATTGACGGCGGAGTATGTCGCCGCGCGGATCGACGCCCTGCAGGACGAGAGCGACTACCACACACAGAAGTTCGTGAAGATGTGGGGCGAGGCGCACCGGGCGCGGACGTTGGCCTGGTTCCGCCAGGCCGCCGCCTCCCTCGACAACGCATCCGCCTAGCCCGCGCCGCATGTCCCCGTTTCAGATCCACGGCTTCTCGTCGTTCGGTGATTTTCCGGACCATCCGGCCAATCTGGGGCTGATGGAGCGCGAACCCCCGGCCGGGGCGGACGCCTTCTTTGCGCGCATGATGGAGACGCCGTTCAAGGCGGCCTGCGTGGTGAGCGGGACCAACCCCCGCCCGGCGCTGGAGCGGCTCGTCGCGCAGGTGACGGATGCGCCGCTCCGCTCCGATCCGGTCTGCGAGGCCTGGACCGACGACATGGCCGAAGTCTGCCGCGCGGTGCGCGCCATGCTGGGCACGGACAGCGTGCGGGTCCGGCTGGATTCGCACAGGCGTTGCCGCCGCTACCATGCCGACTCGATCTCGATCAGGACTGCGGTTACCTATGCCGGGATCGGCACGGAATACATCCCCGACACAGCCGCCGACCGCGACGCCTACCGGGACGGGGCGTCCAACGCGGACATCGTCACCGACCCGTCGGCGGTGCGCGTGACCAAGGCCTGGGACGTCGCCCTGTTAAGAGGCGGGCGCGGCGGCATCCTGCACAGGACGCCCGACGCGGCGCTGGGGCAGGCCTCCGTCTTCATGCGGATCGATCCGCCGGAGACGGGCTAACCCCATAACACACCGCAAGTTGCGCGGTGCGCCGCCTTGCCACTTGGCGGCGATGTCCCCACGGTCGGTGTAAAGGACACAGGGGAGACGATAATGAACCGGACAAGCCTACGCACCGGACTGGCAGCGACCGCGCTGGCCCTGCTCGCGGCGGGACACGCGTCGGCGGGAACGATCACGCGCGCCGATGCGACCCAGCCCTTCGAATGGACATCCACCGAATGCCGGAGCCCGGAGCGGCCGCTGATCCGCAAGGGCGACCCGAACCGCCAGAAGCTCATGCAGGACTATGCGCTCGCGGTGGAGTATTACATCGACTGCCTGAAGCGCGAGGCCCAGGCAGACTATGACCGCACGCAGGTCGAAATGCAGGAGGCCGTGCAGCGCAAGCTCCAATCGGAAGTCGATGCGCTGAACAATTCCGTCGAGATGATGGTGCGCGCCACGCGGTAGGCGGGGCGGAGGCAGGCTGAGCCCGGTACGAAAAAGGCCGCCCGGAGGCGGCCTTCGTTCAATCGGTCGGTGAGGCCCGGGCCTATTTGCCGAGCACTTCCATCAGCGTGGTGCCGAGGCGCGCCGGGCTATCGGACACGGTGATGCCCGCCTTTTCCATAGCTTCGATTTTGTCTTCCGCGCCGCCCTTGCCGCCGGAGACGATGGCGCCGGCGTGGCCCATCGTACGTCCTGGAGGGGCCGTGCGGCCTGCGATGAAGCCGACCATCGGCTTGGAGCGGCCTTTCTTGCGGTTGTGCGCGATGAACTCGGCCGCTTCCTCTTCGGCGGAGCCGCCGATTTCGCCGATCATGATGATCTGCTTGGTCTCGTCGTCGTTCAGGAACAGCTCCAGGCAGTCGATGAAGTTGGTGCCATTGATCGGGTCGCCGCCAATGCCGATGGCCGTCGTCTGGCCGAGGCCGACCTGGCTCGTCTGGTAGACGGCCTCATAGGTCAGCGTGCCGGAGCGCGAGACCACGCCGACCGAGCCCTTCTTGAAGATCTTGCCCGGCATGATGCCGATCTTGCACTCTTCGGGGGTCAGAACGCCCGGGCAGTTC
>CAYULR010000274.1:0-3820 GCA_964445685.1 uncultured Algimonas sp. | reverse complement strand
GGTGAGGTAGCGGCGGCGGCGGCCGTCATATTTGGACAGGGACGCAAACGCGACGTGGTGCGTGTCGAGATTCAGCCCCATCCCGACCGCGTCGGTCGCGACGAGGAAGTCGACTTCGCCGCTTTGGAACAGCTCCGCCTGCGCGTTGCGGGTGCGGGGGCTCAGCCCACCCATCACCACGGCTGCCCCGCCGCGCAGGCGGCGGATCGCTTCCGCCAGCGCGTAGACCTGCTTGGCGGAGAAAGCGACGACGACGGAACGCTTGGGCAGGCGGTTCAGCTTGGTCGCACCGTCAAAGGAGAGCTCCGAATAGCGCTCCCGCCGGTCGAACTGGATGTCGGGCACGAGGGTGCGCAGCACGTCGCGCGCCGTCTCCGCCCCAAGGAACAGCGTCTCCTCATAGCCGCGCGCGTTCAGCACCCGGTCCGTGAAGACATGCCCGCGTTCGTGGTTCGCCATCAGCTGCACTTCGTCCACGGCAAGGAAGGCAAAGCGGCGCTCCACTGGCATCGCCTCGACCGTGCAGATGTAATAGCGCGCGTGCTTGGGCACGATCTTCTCTTCGCCCGTGACCAGTGCGACGGACCCCGTCCCAACCCGTTCGGCGACGCGGTCATAGACTTCGCGCGCGAGCAAACGCAGCGGCAAGCCGATCACGCCTGATGAGCGGCCAAGCATCCGCTCCACCGCATAATGGGTCTTGCCGGTGTTGGTTGGGCCGAGAACGCCCTTGAGAATCGGCTGGAAGGCCATGGGGCGAAGATGGGGCAGGGGACGCGAAAGGCAAGGCGGCGAGACGCGTCCCAATGTAGCTGCCGTCCACGCTTTGCTCATTCTTGGCGCGTAAGCTGTGGACGATGAGACGTTTCCTCATAGTCCTGAACGTGATGATCCTCGTGATCGTGCTTGGCGGAGCGTGGCTGTTGTTGGTGGGCATCCGCCTAGACGACGGTACGGTATTCCTGCCGATCGAGCGGCCCGACCGGGACGTGCTGACGATCCGGCGCGAGACGCGGCTGGACGATATCCGGCACGAGGTGGTCCCGCTGGGCGGACACGAAATCGCGGTGACGACGGTCGGGCCAGACGAAGGTGCGCTGGTCGTGTCGTGCTTCGGCAATGCGTCGGACCGCTACGAACACGGAGCGGATTACGCCATCAAGGTGCGCCCGTTCGGGCAGGCGCTGATCTGGGACTATCCGGGTTATGGCGACAGCTCCGGCACGGCAGGCGCGGACGCGGTGAACGCGGTGGCCGAAGAGCTGGTGCCGTGGCTGGAGGCGAAGGCGGCGGGGCGTCCGATCGTGTTCTGGGGACACTCGCTGGGCGGATTCGTCTGCTCCAACCTCGCGTCGCGCGCGACGCGTCCCGAAGCGCTCATCCTGGAGACCACCGCGCCCGGCATCCGCGAAGTCGCCGACGCCTGGACGCCGGACGGGCTGCCCTTGCGCATATCCTTCGACGATGCGCTGCTGGCCTACGACATTGCGGATGCGCTGGACGGCGTGGACGCGCCCGTGCTGATCATCGGGGCGGGGCGGGACCGGGTGCTGCCGGTGGAGCTGTCGCGCGATCTGGCTGAAAAGCTGCCGCGCGCGACCTATCTGGAGCTGCCGGAGGCCACGCATTTTTCCGCAGGGTTCGACCCGCTCGCGCAAGAAGCGGTCAGGGAGCTACTCGGCGGGCTCTAGCGTCATGCGGGCTTTCGCGCAGCCATGGCACTCGCCGTCATGGTGCCATTCCGGCGGACGCCAGAGATATTGCAAGGACGTGCCGAGAGTCGGCGCGGAGCGCATCCGCTTCCACAGCCACACCCAGCCGCCAAAGTGGATCTTGATCGGATTGTTCGACGTCATCGGCTCGACCAGGCCGAAATCCGGCGTCTCGTCTTCCGGCTGGTACGTGCCGAACAGGCGGTCCCAGAGCACCAGTACTTGGCCGTAATTCTTGTCGATGTAGCGCGGGTTGCGCCCGTGATGGACGCGGTGGTTGGCGGGCGTCGCCATGACCGCTTCGAGCGGGCCCATCTTGTCGACCAGGCGCGTATGGTTGAAGATGCCCCAAAGGTTCTTGGCGATCACGACGGTGACGAAGATCAGCGGATGCACACCCAGCAGCGCCGCCGACAGGGACAGCGTCGCCGCAACCGGATCGCCGAAGGTGAAGCCCCGCGCGGCCGTGGACAGGTTCAGCTCCTCGCTGCTGTGATGCGGCTGGTGCCAGGCCCAGAACAGACCCACCCGGTGACCGGCCCAGTGGCCGAAATGATAGGCCGTCTCGTGGACCGCGAAGGCCGCAGCCCACGTCCACAGCGCCGTGCCCGGGTCGAGCAGGCGGAAGTTCTCGTAGACGAAGAAATAGGTCAGCAGCGGAATCACTGCGCCCAGCAGCACGGCGGAGATGTTCGACATCAGGTTCGTCAGGAACGACCCCATTGCATTGCTGTCGTCATACTGGCCGGGCCGGAGCTTTGCGTAGAGCAGCCTCTCCCCGATCAGCATGGCGCTGTAGGAGAGGGTGATGATGGCGAGGGCGTATTCCCCGATAAACGCGAACCAAGCTTCCATGCCCCTTTGCTAGCGGGGCTTGGCGAAAACGCAAATTCTAGCCCTCATTCAAAACTGTACCGTCGGGTAGGACGAACAGGCGGTCAGTCATCTTGATGACGGCGGTGAAGCCGCTGATCTTGTAGGTGAAGCGGACCGGCACATACATGTCGGCCTCAGGCACATAGTCGAAATAGACGTCCACGGGCGTTCCCGCTTCCTCCGCATCCGGCAGGTCTTCCGGGTCGAAGCCGGATACGGGCTCGTAATAGGCATGGCAGTGGATGGTCTCGGACTTGCCGCCCAGAAATTTGGCCCGCGCCGTGCCGACGGGCTCCAGCCGCAGATCGTAGCGCTGCTTGCTGTCGAACACGGGCACCGCGCCCTCGCAGAGCGCGTTTGCATCCTCGCGGCCCTTTCGCGCCATGTGGAGCAGGATGCTGACCGTGTCGAAGGCGTCGAAGCGCTCTTCCGGGCTCGCGGGCGGCACGCCCTGACTGCCGAGCGCAGGCACGATCTGCACGTCCACCAGCTCGCCTTCGTCGTCATAGTTCATCTCGACGCGGCGGTTCTTCTTGTCCGTGTTCTGCTGCACGTGCCAGCTCGGGCGCAGGCTGCCATCCTCTCGGACGATGCCGCGTGTCACGGCCCAGATGTCGAGCTTCTTCAGCAGCGCGCCCAGACCCGACGTTTTCAGGTCCACATAGGCGGCGTAGCTCCCTGGCGCTTCGTAGCCGAGATAGCTGACCCGGATCAGCCGGATGCCGAACACGTAGCCTCTCAGGTTGAATGCGAACTGGGTCGCCCCGTCCGGCGCGGGCGGCACGGTGTAGGGTGCCTCGCCAAATGTCTGTTCGTTCAGCACCGGCATGTGCCGCCCCTCGTCGATGATGTTGACGGCCGGAGCCCGTGCCAGGGCAACGGCCGAAACCGATAGGGCAGCGAGGGAGAGAAGGGCACGTTTCATGATTCGGCTTTACGGGGTCGGGGATGAATGAAAACCGGACCCAGCGTTACGGTTTAGCCATTCGATGTTATTGTCTCGGCGGTCTATAACTCTGTTATGGCCCATTCTGCTTACGAAGACGCATTGAAACGCATCAGCGACAACATCGACGAGACGGATAAGCTGTTGCGAGAGGCAAAAAGCGCTGGTTCGGGCGATGTATGGTTTGCGATGGCGGCCACGGCTGGCATCATTGCCCTTATAATGACGATCCTCGACCGCATTTTGGCTTAACACGTCTCTGACCTCCACTCTTGACGTTTGAGAC
>CAYULR010000273.1:0-3833 GCA_964445685.1 uncultured Algimonas sp. | reverse complement strand
CTTCGTCATCACAAGCCGCGTCTTGTGGTAAAGCCCTCGATCAGACCCCGGCAATAAATGCCGGGGACGGGCTTCGCCTTAGTCCAAATCTACGACTTCGTACCCCAGCTCTTCCAGCCGTTCGCGCTGGCTAGCCGCGTCGCCCACGACGATCACGCGCATGGCGTCAGGGCGGAAATGCGCGTCCGACAGTGCTCGCGCTTCGTCCAGCGTCAGGCTCTGTATCCGCGCCATGTCGCGCGCCATGAAGTCGGTCGGGCGGCCGTCGCGGCTGACGCTCTGAACGAGGCCCAGCTTGTCGCCGAGCGTCTCGGTCTCCAGCGCCTGTCCGCGCAGCAGCGAGTCCTTCAGCTCTTCCAGCTCCTGGTCCGTCATGTTGCGGCCATGCTCGCCGAGGATGTCCCGGATCAGCTCCAGGCTCTCCTTCGTCGCGTTCGTGCGGACCGAAGTGCGCACGCCGAAGCTCGCGCTCTCATTGTCCGCCGCGACGCCGGAGCCGATGCCGTAGGTGTAGCCCTTGTTGACGCGGAGTTCCGTCATCAGCTTGGACGTGTAGATGCCGCCCAGCGGGAAGTTCAGCGCGTCCAGCGCCGCATAGTCCGCGTCGGCGTTCGTCAGGCTCGGGCGGCTCATGCGGATGACGGACTGCTTGGCCTCCGGCACATCGCGGAAGTAGATCACCGTCTCGTCCACGCCGGCCATTTGCGGGCGCGGCTTGGGAGTCAGGTCGCCTTCGACCGGGTCGCCCATGCCGCCGAACAGGCGCAGGACCTCGTCTTCGTCGTAATTGCCGACGATGTTCAGCGTCGCCGTCGAGACGTCGTAATAGTTGGCGTAGAAGGCCTTCACGTCGTTGAGCGTCACCGCCTCGATCTGCTCGGGCGAGCCGGAGCCCGCGACCGACAATGCGCTGTCGGCGGGGTAGGCGAGCTGCGACTGGGCTTGCGTGGCGAGGAAGTTCGGGTTGGCCTGCAGGCTGACCGCGTTCTGCACGTAGGAGGCCTTGAGCGTCTCGAACTCCGTCTCGTCAAATGCAGGCGCGTTGATCATGTCGTTGACCAGCTCGACCGTGGCTTCGAGATTGCGCGCCAGCGTCTTGCCTCGGACCGTCGTGAAACGGGAGCCGGAGAAGACGTTGATCTCCGAGCCCAGATTGCCGAGCGCGTCCTCGAACCCAGCCGTGTCCAGATCGCCCGCGCCTTTAAGCAGCAGGTCGCCCGTGATGGAGGCGAGGCCCGGCTTGTCGGCGCTTGCGCGGTTCTTGCCCGCGTCGAAGTCGATGGAGAATTCGATCAGTGGGACTTCGTCCGATTGCATGCCGACGATGCGAAGGCCGTTCGGCGCTTCGGCTTCCCAGATGGCAGGGACGGGCAGCTCGTAGGCCGCGCCGAAGGGCGGCTCCACGGTGCGGTCAAAGCTCGACGCGGTCGGCTCGAAAATGCGCGCATCGGGATCGTAGGGCACGTCGGCTTCCGCGCCTTGCACCACGACTTCCTCGACGACCTGGGCGACTTCCGCGCCTTCCAGCCCGAGGTCCGGCGAGCCCTTGGGCACGAAGGAGGTCGCCACGAACGGCTTGTCCTTGATGTAGCGGTTGTAGACATCCATCACATCGTCCGCCGTGACGGAGCGCAGCGCGGCAATGTCCTCGTCCAGATAGCCCGGATCGTCGCGGAACAGATTGTACTCCGCCATGGCGATGGCCTTGCCGAGCGCGCTCTGGATGCCGTCATAGACTTCGACTTCGGCCGCCGTCTTGATGCGCTCCAGCGCCTCTTCGGGGATGCCGTTGGCTTCGAACCGGGCGAACGCCGCGTCGATGGCGGGGACCAGACCGTCAATGTCCTCGCCCGCCTTGGGCGAGACGAACAGGTAGACTTCGCCCGACAATTCCTTGCCGAAGTCAAACCCGCTGACGCTCGTCGTCAGCTGTTCCTCGTCGATCAGCACTTCGTTGAAGGGTGCGCGCTTGCCGTCCGTCAGATAGGTCATCAGCACGCCGAGCGCATAGCTGTCCGGGTGGTATTCCGGGACCGTCGGCCAGACCATGGTCAGCTGGGGCAGGGTGGCGAAATTGTCCTCGTGCAGGAAGCTCTTGCTCTCGGTCAGCGTGGCGGGCTGCGGCTCGGCTTCGGGGATGTCGGCGCCGGCGGGGATCTCGCCGAAATACTTGGTCACGTGGCGGCGCGCTTCGTTGATGTCGAAATCGCCCGTGATGGTGACGGTCACATTGCCGGGGCCGTACCAGCGTTCGAAGAAGTCCTTTGTGTCCTGCAGCGTCGCGCCTTCCAGATCGTCTAGCGAGCCGATGACGGTGTGGTTGTAGGGATGGCCCTCGGGGTAGAGCGCCTTGTTGATGATGTAGAAATTGTGGCCGTAGGGCTGGTTGTCGACGCGCTGGCGCTTCTCGTTCTTCACCACCTGCTTCTCGCGGTCGATGACGTTCTGGTTCACCGTGTTGATGAACCAGCCGATCTTGTCGGCCTCGGCCCAGACGACCTTTTCCAGCGCGTCCGCCGGGACGGCCTGGAAGTACTGCGTCATATCGTTGGTCGTGAACCCGTTCGTGCCTTCGCCGCCGATGCGCGTGTTCATCTGGTCCAACCCGCCATAGCCGAGGTTCTCGGAGTCGAGGAATAGCAGGTGCTCGAACAGGTGCGCGAAGCCCGTCTTGCCCGGAAGCTCCCGCGCGGAGCCGACATGGACGGCGAGGTTGATCGCGACGAGCGGGTCCGACTCGTCCACGTGCAGGACGACGTCGAGACCATTGTCGAGCGTGAACTTCTCGAACTCCAACTCGGGCAGGGCGTCGGCGGCCGCGACCTCTGCGGTCGTCGTGTCGGTCTCGGAGACGTCCGGATTGTTGGCTTGCTCGCAGGCAATCAGGGCAAAAGCGGAAACGAAAAGCAGGGCGCGGCGTTTCATAGACGATGGTTCCATGTCGATTATCGATAAACTGTGTCCGCTATAGGGTGGGGCGTGCCGCGATGCTAGAGGGGATTGCGTGAGCACAGACCTGCATATCAAGAACGACCTGTTCGTGCCCGACCGCGCCATCAGCGTAGATGCGGTGAAGGGCTCCGGCCCCGGTGGGCAGTCGGTCAACAAGACCAACAGCACCGCACAGCTCCATGCCTTCATCGATGCTTTCGGTTGGCCCGACGCGCTACGCGACCGCGTGCTCGCCCATAACGACTCGCGCATCAGCGAAGCCCAGCGCGCCGTCGTCATCTCCGTCTCCACGCACCGGTCGTTCCACCGCAACCGGGACGAGGCGATGGACCGGCTCGCGCAGCTGCTGCGCAAGGCGCTGCACCGTCGGAAGCCCCGAAAGCGCACGCGCCCGTCGCGCTCCTCCATCCGCAAGGCGGTGAAGGCCCAGAAGCGCCGCAGCGAGATCAAGGCGCTTCGCGGCCCGGTGGAGTGGCCGAGGTAGATGACGGCAACGCTTGCGAAACACGGTGCGACTCGCTAAGGGGCGCGCCGATGCAGTGCGGCTCCCGACGGGGTCGCCCTTTTACGTTTTGATTTCATGGAGGCGACCATGGCGGTCCCTAAGAGTAAGATCAGCAACTCGCGCCGTGGCATGCGCCGCGCCCACGACAAGCTGAAGAACCCAGTCTACGTCGAAGACCAGGATAGCGGCGAACTGCGCCGTCCGCACCACATCGACCTGAAAAGCGGCAAATACCGCGGTCGTCAGGTGCTGGCCGCCAAGGACTAGTCCTTGCGACACCGATGAAGAAAGGGCCGCCCGCTGGGCGGTCTTTTTGTTTGCGGCAGGGGTGAGCGTGCGACCCCGGGGCTTTGCCGGGGCGAGGGAGAGAAAAAGG
>CAYULR010000272.1:0-3849 GCA_964445685.1 uncultured Algimonas sp. | reverse complement strand
GCCGCACGCTTTACATCCTCGACGAGCCCACGACGGGCCTGCACTTCGAGGACGTGAACAAGCTGCTCAGCGTGCTGCAGGAGCTGGTCGGCAACGGCAACACGATGGTCATCATCGAGCACAATCTCGACGTGGTGAAGACCGCCGACTGGGTCATCGATATCGGCCCCGAAGGCGGTGACGGCGGCGGCGAAGTCGTCGCGGTCGGCACGCCGGAAGACGTGGCCTCAGTCAAGGCCAGCTGGACGGGCCGTTACCTCAAGCCGATGCTGGAGAAGGCGATGGAGCGGCGCGAAGCGGCGGAGTAGTCCGCCGCCGCTGCCGCCCTGCCCCTCTTAGAGCGGCGCGGTCTCCACCATCTTCATCGTGTCGTCCGGGATCAGCGCGCCGCGTTCATTGGCGAGCCTGAATGAGATGGTCGTCGCAATGCCCTTGCGGTCCGCCTCGGGCAGTTCGTCGGATATCTCGTAGCGCCACTTCTCCAGGGATTTCAGCGACGGCTTGACGAAGGTCTTGTCGGTGTAGCCCAGCACGGTGACGTTTTCCGGACGTCCGTCCACGGACACATCGAACTTTATCATGACGCGCCCGGAGCGTTTGGCGTAGCGCGGCATTTGCGGCGGAACCCGCACGAGCGGGACCGGCGCATCGGCCGACATCTCGTCATAGGGCCAGCATTTGCACACGCCCGCCTCTTCGGCGCTGCTGACCTCGCCGGAGCTTTCGATCTTGCTGCGCGCCCAGATCCAGCTCTGGAAAGCGTCCTGGATGTAGGGGTGCTCTGCGGGCAGCTTGCCCTCATTGTTCTGCATGACGTCCTGCAGGCTGAGCGCGGCCTCGATGTCGCGGTCATAGGCCAGCAGCGTCTTCCCGCGCAGCAGCTTGTTCGTGTACTCCAGGACACTGAAGTAGGAATGGTTGGGGCTGGAGAAGACCGCGTCCGCGCGGTCATACCATTCCAGCGCCGTGTCTTCCTTGCCTTGCCCCGCCGCCGCCCAACCCTTGGCCACCATGACCTCGGCCCCGAAGGTCGTATCCGCCAGACTGTTCTCCTGAATGAAAGACCAGGCCGCATCGATGTCCCGGCGCGCCGACTTGAAGCTTTTCCGGTTGTTATGGTCACGCAGCATCTGCGTCTGCACGAGCAGAACCCAGCGTTCCGCCACGCGCGCCCGCTCTTCCTGCGTCCCGGTCGGGGAGGCGCCGATCGAGACCTTGTAAAGCTCGATCCGCTCTTCGGTGTCCTCCGCCAGGTCGGCATAGTTCTGCGCGAGCGGCGCTATGAGCGAGGCGACCTCTTCCTGACGCGCCATGGCGGCATCGTAGGCCGCTTCGGCGTGCTTCAAAGCCGCGCTTCGGTCCTGCTGATCGAGCGCTGCCCGGTAGGCCTTGTAGGGCGTCAGAACCGCATCCGGCGTCTGGGCGAAAGTGCTGCCCGCGGACATGAGGCCAAAGGCCAACGAGAGGCCTATCGTGCCGAGAAGCTTGCTCTTGCGCATGGGTCTACCCTTGAAATTCGTCCCCAGTCAGTCCGCCCGCTTCGGCCCATTGCCGTGTGAAGAAGGCTTCCGGTCCCGCAATCAGAAGCGAGTAGAACACGGTCCCCGCGCTCATGATGAAGATCGCGATGGCCATGACCGGGAAGTTCGCCACATTTTCTTTCGCCCGCAGCAGGGCCTGCACGACGGACTCCGGATCGCCTTGGAAAAGCAGGACGAAGATGTCGTTGAAGTCGATTTGGGAGAAGGCCACCATCATCGCAATACTCGATCCCACATTGCTGGCCACGTAGCCGATCAGCCCCGCCACGAGCAGCGATCCGAACAGCGCCCAGAAGCGGTTCTTGCTGACGTACCTGGCCGCAAGAACATGCGTCTCCCCGCGCAGGCCGGTCAGCGCCCCGGCGCAGCACAGGCGGATACCCAGCCAGACAAGCGAGATGATGACCGCGCCGTAGAGGACGATAAGCCCCAAGGCGACGCCGACGAAGCTGTTCTCCGACACGGCCGACAAGAGCATCATGAACAGGGACGCGGCGAAGCTCACGAGGAATGTCAGGGCGAAGATCAGCGCAAAGAAACCCAGCATGACAAGCAGCTGGCGCAGCTCGTCCCCACCCAGGCGGAGCGGCACAGGACCGCCATCGTCTCCAAAGAAGTACATCCGGAAGAATGCCGCCCGGATAACGGCTAACGCGACCAGATAGGCCACGAAGATAACCAGCACCCAGCCGAAGAAGCTGCCCAGGCCCAATGCGCCTATGTCGGGCGTGACTGACTGCTCCATCTCGAAGATGGCCATCATCAAGTTGGCGTAGGACCCGATGGCCCGGGGCAACACCAGAAGGCTGATGACCGTGTAGAGCAGGGTGGACCAGAGGAAGAGCTTCCAGAAAGACCGCATTCCGCCCGGCAACCGGAACGCTCCGAACATGGCGTCGGTGATCTCGTAATCCTTGTCGTAAGGCGCTGGTCTTATGGTCATGATCCCCTCCCTTTCGCACCAGCCTAGGCAGTCGCGGAGGGACTTGCAACTCGGTGCCGGGGGGCTGACAACTCGGTGAACGCATGCGGTGCAGCGTCATGTTGCGGGGGCGCTCTCCCGGCAGTAGGTCGCGCGCATGACACGCCACACCTCCCCCTCGCCCGTCCATGTCGTCGGTGCCGGTCTCGCCGGATCCGAAGCCGCCTGGCAGATCGCCGAAGCCGGCGTGCCCGTCGTGCTGCACGAAATGCGCCCGACGCGAATGACGGCGGCGCACCAGTCCGGCGGCTTTGCGGAACTGGTCTGCTCCAACTCCTTCCGCTCGGACGACCATCTGGGCAATGCCGTGGGCCTGCTCCACGAGGAAATGCGCCGTAACGGCTCGCTGATCATGGGCATGGGCGAAGTGCACAAGCTGCCGGCGGGCGGCGCGCTCGCCGTGGACCGGGACGGCTTCTCCGACGCGGTGACGATGATGCTCCTGCAACATCCCAACATCACCATCGAATATGGCGAGGTCACGGGCCTTCCCCCGGCGGAGTGGGGCAACACGATCATCGCGACCGGGCCTCTGACGGCGGACGGGCTGGCACAAGCCATACTGGCCGAGACGGGAACGGACTCCCTTGCCTTCTTCGATGCCATCGCCCCCATCGTCTACCGGGAGAGCATCGACTTCGACGTGGCGTGGATGCAGTCGCGCTACGACAAGGGCGACGGGGCGGACTACGTCAACTGTCCGATGGACAAGGACCAGTACCACGCCTTCATCGACGCGCTGGTCGAAGCGGATCAAACAGAGTTCAAGGACTTCGAAAAGGACACGCCCTATTTCGAGAGCTGTCTGCCGATCGAGGTCATGGCAGGGCGCGGGCCGGAAACGCTGCGCTACGGCCCCATGAAGCCGGTCGGCCTGACCAACCCGCACAATCCGAGCGTGAAGGCCCATGCCATCGTCCAGCTGCGCCAGGACAATGCGCTCGGCACGCTCTACAATATGGTCGGCTTCCAGACGAAGATGAAATACGGCGCGCAGACGGATGTCTTCCGCATGATCCCAGGCCTGGAGAAGGCCGTGTTCGCGCGGCTGGGCGGCATTCACCGCAACACCTTTATCGACAGCCCCAAACTGCTCGACGGACAGCTCCGCCTGAAGTCGCGCCCCGACTTGCGCTTCGCCGGGCAGATCATGGGCGTGGAAGGCTATGTGGAAAGCGCCGCCCTCGGCCTCGTCGCGGGCCGCATGGCGGCGGCGCAAGCCAAGGGCGAAAGCTTGCCTCAACCGCCGGCCACGACCGCGCTCGGCGCGCTAGTGGAACATGTGACGGGCGGTTTCATGGACGGGCCGAAGGCAAAGTTCCAGCC
>CAYULR010000271.1:332-3850 GCA_964445685.1 uncultured Algimonas sp. | reverse complement strand
GTGATCGACGCCCACATCGGCCAGTCTTCCTTGAAGACGATCCAGTGAAAGACCGGGGCGGTGAGGTGTCCGGCGACGAGCATGGAGGCCCAGGCAGGGCCATCGTCGGCGCGGACGTCGCCCCAGTTCACACCGCAATTCGGGCAGTGTTCGACGGGTTTCAGGAAGGCGCGGAAGAGCTTGGCCTGACCGCAGTTCGGGCAGACCATCTTCAGCCCCCGCCAGAGCTTGGGCTTGAGCGGACCCGAAGGCTTGGGTCCGGCGACTTTCTGTCCGTTCAGCATGAGCGCTAGATAGGAGGGCTGTCCCTAAACCGCCAGCATCTCCGCCACTTTTCGTAGGTCCGCAACCATGTCGGGATAGGCTTTGGGCGTGTCCTCGTAGCGCTGGACACGCAGAATGTAGGACGGGTGCGACGTAATGAAGAACTTCACCCCGTCCGGGCGTTCCAGCACGCGGCCCCGGTTCTCTCCGACCTTGATCGCTTTGCCGTTGACGGCGCGCGCCGCCGATCCGCCCAGGCACAGGACGAGGTCCGGCTTCACCAGTTCGATTTCGCGTTCCAGCCAGACATTGCAGGCCTTGATCTCGCCCACGCTGGGGTTCTTGTGGATGCGGCGCTGGCCGCGCACTTCGTATTTGAAGTGTTTCACCGCATTGGTGACGTAGGACGTCTCGCGCGACAGGCCCGCCTCTTCGAGCGCCTTGGTCAGGATCTTGCCCGCCGGTCCCACGAACGGCTCGCCCGCCAGGTCTTCCTTGTCGCCCGGTTGCTCGCCCACGATCATCAGCTTGGCGTCTTCGGGGCCCACGCCCGCAATGCCCTGCGTCGCGCCTTCCCACAGATCGCAGCGGCGGCAGGCCTCGACCTGCTCCCACAGCGCGGCGACATCGGGCGGCGACAGGTCTTCGTCGACCTGACCGGGTTGGTAGGTGGCCTTTTCCGCAATCGGGTTGGGCTCGTAGTTGAGGCTGTCCATCATTTGTCTCTCTCGCGTTCTGGCCCCTGCGATGAGTGAAGGAATAAGCGCCGCCTCGGGCAGGTTGTTCCAGTATTTCTTCGGCATCTCCGCCTGCATGGCCGCGACTTTCAGACGTGACGGATTGAAGATGGAGCTGAAATAGGTCTTCCACTGCTCCTCCACCACGTCGGTTTCCGGCACGTCCTCGCGCGTGCCGCCCGCTCCGAATCGCAAGGCCTCGCCGTTCCAGATGGCAGTGCGGTAGGGCGTGACAATCGCCCAATCCATATTGGGAAAGCGGCGCGTGAAGAAGGGCGTGGCGAGGTCCACGATGAAATGGCTCGGCTCGAACCAGGCCATGAACTGCTCGCGGCCATTGTCCGTTTCGCCGACTTTCTTGAAGCGCACGAAGGCATGCATCTTGTGCCGGTCGCGCCGCACCGCTTTGTCGGCCTCCACCATCCAGCGCACCGTGTCGTCGACCGTATTGCGCATCAGGCTGGGCTGCGCCTGCATCCGGAAAAGCAGGAAGTAGAGGCGGTCATAGCGTTCCGGATCATCGACGCAGACCACCCGCTCCGCCCGCTCCATGAACTCGCGCGAGGCTTTGACAGGCTTGCGGCCGGGCGACAGGGTCGGCTGGCCGAAATTGAGCATCGTCTCCTCCCGGTCGGGCGGGACGAAGCGGACATGGTTGGGCTTGATGCCAGCGGAAAGAAGGTCCCGCGCCTGCACGCGCCAAGCCTCGAAGTCGGCGTGGTTTTCGAGGATTACGGTGTGCATGGTCTATCAAAGTTGCCAATAGTGGTGTTATAGACGTACAAAGTACCGCTCTCGGAGACTGCTATATGCCTGTGAAGACCACACTGACCTTCAGTCAGGATGACCGCGCCTATATGGATAGCGTTGTGAAGCAGGGGCATTATGTCAGCATCTCCGATTACGTCCGGAGTCTTGTGAGGATGGACCGCGCAGAGTCGCAGCGTTTGACGGAGTTTGAAAAGACACCGGAATATGTAGCTGCTCTACGCGAGAAGTTGATCCGTTCGGAACAGAGCGGATATGTGGACAAGAGCCCGGAAGAAATATTGCAGGACTTCAAGGACGAGGCCAGAGCGCGTGGGAAATTATAGGCTTACGCAGGATGCCAAACAGGATCTGAACAATATTTGGGAATTTGGTGTCGAGAGGTTTGGAGAGGCCCAGGCTGACGACTTTCTTCTGAATTTCTTCGATCATTTCAGCGAGATGGCGCATCGGCCTAGATCTTACCCGGAGGCCGAGGACGTACGGGAAAACTACCGGAGAAGTGTTTTCCAGAAGCACACGATCTATTTCATCGTCCTTGATGACATGATCGACATTACAGCGATTGTCGGTCGCCAGGATATTTTGCTCCGCTTCCAATAGCTAAAACGCCAACGCCAGCTGTTCCGGCGGCGGGGCGAAGCGGGCGCGCAGGTTCTCCGTGTCGAGCAATCCGCCGGGCTGGTAGTCTGCCGTCTGGATGAACGGCATGGCCTTCTTCACCGTGTTGGTCAGCTTGGTGAGGTCCGCGAGGCGCACGGCCGTCATGCGGCGCGCCTCGATCAGGCGGTCCACCGTCTTTGCGCCCAGCCCCGGAATGCGCAGCAGCAGATGTCGCGGCGCGCGGTTGACGTCGATGGGGAAGTGTTCGCGGTGGCGCAGCGCCCAGGCGAGCTTCGGGTCGATATCGAGGTCGAGCATTCCGCCATTGGTCGCCGCGTCGATCTCGGACCGTTCGAAGTCGTAGAACCGCAGCAGCCAGTCCGCCTGGTAGAGCCGGTGTTCGCGCATGAGCGGCGGGCGCACGGGCGGGAGGTCGAGCGACGCGTCCTGCATCGGCGAAAAGGCGCTGTAGTAGACGCGCCTCAGCCCGTAGCCGGAATACAGGTCGGTCGAGGTCTTCAGGATGTCGCTGTCCGTGCTGGTGTCCGCGCCGATGATCATCTGCGTGGATTGTCCGCCCGGGGCGAAGACGGGCGCCTTGGCCTTGCGGAGGATGCGGCTCTCGCGCGCGTCCTTGGCATCGTCCAGGCGCACCTTCACGCCCGCCATCGCCTTGCGGATGACGGGCTGGGATTTCTCGGGCGCGAAATGCTCCAGCGAGCTTTCCTTTGGCAGTTCGACGTTGATGGACACACGGTCCGCGAGCTCGCCCGCGCGCGCGATGAGCAGCGGGTCGGCCTCGGGGATGGTCTTCAGGTGGATATAGCCCCGGAAGTTGTGGTCTTCGCGCAGCACGCGGGCGACCTCCACGATCTGCTCCATCGTGTAGTCGGGCGACTGGATGATGCCCGACGACAGGAACAGGCCCTCGATATAGTTGCGCTTGTAGAAATCCAGCGTCAGCTGGACGACTTCGGCGACGGAAAAGCGTGCACGCTCCACATTGGACGACACGCGGTTCACGCAATAGCGGCAATCGAAGATGCACCAGTTGGTCAGCAGGACTTTCAGCAGGCTGATGCAGCGCCCGTCCGGCGCGTAGGCGTGGCAGATACCCATGCCTTCGGTAGATCCCAGCCCATCCTT